>NZ_JBHUIY010000021.1:38444-66899 GCF_042683125.1 Phaeospirillum tilakii | reverse complement strand
CCCTCGCCGCCGATCGCGGCCTCGGCCGCCGCCGGCTGTGGGCGGCGGCGCCGCTGCTGGCCGGGGCGGCGACCCTGACCGCGCTGGCCGCCAGCGCCGGGCCGCTGCCCAGCCCCGCTCCCCAGCCGAAACTGGCGCTGGCGCTGACCCTCGCCACCGCCGCCTGGGCGATCCGCGTCGGCATCCGGGCGGAGGATGTCACCCTGCGGGCCTGGCTGGCCAGCCTGGGCGGCGGGATGGTGCTGGCCGCCGCCGTCGGCCTCGGCGCCCCGGCGCTGGGGCTGGCGCTGCCCTCGCCGCTCGACCGCATCGACCTGCTCGCCTTGACCGCGCCGGCCGGCTGGCTGATCCTGTCGGTGGCGCTGGCCCGCGCCGTGACCGATTCCGCCGCCGGCGGGCTGGAACGGCTGCTGCGGCTCGGCGCGGTGATGGTGCTGGCCCCCTCGGCGCCGGCCACCGCCGCCGCGATCGGGCTCGGCCTGCTCGCCCGCTTCCTCCGCCTGCTGCGCGAGAAGCTGGCCTGGATCCCCGGCGCCGGGCTGGCCCCGGCGGCGATCCTGCCGGCGCTGCTGCTGGCGCTGCTGGTGACGCGCGGCGGCACCCTGTCCTTCGCCCCCGGCTGGATCGATCCGGTCGCCCTGGCCGAAACCGGCCGCTGGAGCGAGGGGGTGTTCGCCGATGCCGCCACCTGGCGGGCGTGGCGGGCGCTGGCGCCGCTGCCCGACCGGCCGCTGGTGGCGCTGTACGACAACCGCGCCTATCACGCCGCCGACCGCGCCCGCGTCGCCGCGCCGGGCCGGCTGGTCACCCATCCCGCCGCCAATCTTGCCGCCGCCAAGTCGCCGTTCCTGCCCCCGGCCGGGCTGCTGCCGGCCGATCCCGCCCTGCGCGACGAGGCGGCCCGGCGCGAGGCGGTGATCCGCGACCTCGTCAACACCCTGGAACGGGGGGAGACCCTGTCGCCGCTGCCGGTCGGCCAGATCGCCCCGGCGCCGGGACGGCCTTTGGTTGATGTTCCCCAATCCATTGAAACCTTCCTGACCCAACGCCATATGACGATCGTGACCTCCCCCGGCGTGGCCCGGTTGTTTCCTCCGGCCCTGCCCCGTCGGACGGTGGAGGGACAGGTCCTGATCGGCTTCGGGGTTCAGCCCTAGGCGCTTCCCCTCCCGACCGGACCGGATGGCGGCACCGCCCCCGCAGGGGGGCGGTCGGGCTTTCGACACGCGCGCACCGGCGGGCCTCGGCCCGCAACGGCCCGGAACGTCGGCGTTCCGGGCCACGCCGCCTTGATCGGGCGGGCGCGGGTCCGGTCCTCGCCTTCCTCGCCGGTGTCACATTTCCACAACCGACGGGCCTTGAAATCAGGCTCGCCCCTATCCAACTGGAGGTATGAGTTAAGTATGTACGGGAAGGAACCCAGATTATGAACAAGAGAGACGCCAACGACACCATCCCGTCCGGCGACAGCACGGGCACGGGCCGCCGGCGCAAATCGACCCGGGGTCGGCTCGACGACGGCAGCGCCAACCCGGTCGATGTCCATGTCGGCTCGCGGGTCCGTCTGCGGCGCACCCTGTTGGGGATGAGCCAGGAAAAGCTGGGCGAGGCGATCGGCCTGACCTTCCAGCAGGTCCAGAAGTACGAGCGCGGCGCCAACCGCATCGGTTCGAGCCGGCTGTTCGATCTGGCGCGGATCCTCGACGTGCCGATCTCGTTCTTCTACGACGACATGCCGGACGAGGTGAAGGCGATGTCGCCGGTGGCGGTGGTGCGCGGCGATCAGGCCCCGGCCCCCACCCCCACCCCCGATCAGGACGTGCTGGCGCGGCGCGAGACGCTGGAGCTGGTGCGGGCCTATTACCGCATCCCCGATCCCCGGGTGCGGGCCCAGGTCTACTCGCTGGCCAAGTCGCTGGCCCGGAGCGGCGAGGATGACGCCCCCGAGCAGGCCGAACGGTCGTGACGCAGGGCTGAGCGGGAGCGGGAGACACCAGATCCCCGCTCCCGATACCACCACCGCCGATCAGGCCGCCACGGCGGCCTGATCGCGGCGGTCAAGGACGCGCGGTTTGGATCAGCGCGCCACGCCGAGCCGGGCCGGCTCGGTCGAGGTCAGATCGGCCAGCACGGTTTCGCCGGCGATCGCCTTCTGCCCCACCACCACCAGCGGCTTGGCGCCGACCGGCAGATAGATATCGAGCCGGCTGCCGAAGCGGATCAGGCCGAACCGCTCGCCAGCCTGGACCCGCTGGCCTTCCTTGAGGTCGTTGGCGATCCGGCGCGCCACCAGACCGGCGATCTGGACGAAGGCGAGGTCGCGGCCATCGGCCAGACCCAGCCGCACCCCCACCCGCTCGTTCTGCTCGCTCGCCTTGTCGAGCGAGGCGTCGAGGAACTTGCCGGGACGATAGACCGCGCGGGTCACCGTGCCGTCGGTCGGGACGCGGTTGACGTGAACGTTGAACACGTTCATGAACACCCGCACCACCGGACGCGGGGCGTCGCCCATCTCCAGCTCGGCCGGCGGCACCGCCTGCTCGACCGTCTGGACCACGCCATCGGCCGGCGACACCACCAGCCCGGAGCGGACCGGCACGACGCGGCGCGGATCGCGGAAGAAGCCGGCCGCCGCCAGCGCGAACAGCAGCGACAGGGTGCCGAGCAGGCCCCAGATCCAGCCCAGCACCACCCAGCCGGCCAACCCGGCGCCGACGAACACCCAGCCCTCGCGGTTGATGCCGAGGAACGGCGGCTTGACCGCCCAGGCGCCGCCGGGGGCCTGGGGCAGGATCACCACCTCGGGCGCCGGGACCGGCGCGGGCGTGGGCGCGGGCGCGGCAACGGGTTCGGGCGCGATGGGCGCGGCCACCACCGGCTCCGGCGCGGCGACGGGTTCCGGTTCCGGCGCGGGCGCGGCGACCGGCGCGGCCTCGACCGGAACGGGCGCGGCTTCGGTCGGCGCGGCCTGGACAGGCGCGGCGGCCGGGGCGGCCGTGGTCGGCGCGGCGGCGGCGGGTTTTCCCCCCTTGTTATGGGTCTTCGTGGGTTTGCGGGCCATGTTTCCCCCAATGCATGAACGGCTCGAATCCGGCCGCGATGCGACACGGCCGGCTGCCGCCCATTCTTAGAGCGGTTCGGCCCGGGATGAAACCTTCATGACGGCGCGGCGGCGGGAACGCCGTTCCGCTCCCCTGCGGGGCTGCCGCCCCGGCCCCGCCTGGAGGCTGGCGCCTCCAGACCTCCCCCTTACTTGAAAAGGGGCGAGGGGCCAGGACCGGTGATGGCCCGGCCCCGAAAAAAAACGAACCCTCCCCCGCCGGTCCGGGCGGGAGAGGGTTCGGAACGCGACAGACCGAAATCAGGCCAGTTCGGCCAGGACGGTTTCGCCGGCGATGATCGACTGCCCGGCCGCGACGGTGGCGGCAACCCCCTCGGGCAGATAGACATCGACGCGAGTGACCAGATGGCCGAGCGAGAAGGACGCCTTTTCCTCGTTGGTCGCGGTGGCGGCCTCGCCCTTGAACTTCTTGATCAGGTCCTTGACCGGATCGAGGCTGAGGCGGCTGATGCCGGCGCGCTGACCGGCCTTGACCGGCTGGCCTTCGACCAGATCGTTGCTGAGGTGGCGGACCACCGGGCCGGCGACCTGGACCACGGCGACCGGGCGATTGCCGGCGGCGGCGGCGACGACCAGACCGAGGCGCTCGTTCTCGGCGGCGGCGGCGGGACGCGAGGCATCGGCGAAGCTGCCGGCGACCTCGACGGTCTTGACCACCTTGCCCTCGACCGGAACGCGGTTGACATGAACGTTGAGCAGGGTGCGCAGCAGGGTGATGCGCACGCGGGGCTTGTCACCCAGGCCCAGTTCGGCCGGCGGCGCCGCGGTCTCGACCGTCTTGACCACGCCATCGGCGGGGCTGACCACCACCCCATCCCGCGCCGGGGCGACACGCTCCGGATCACGGAAGAACCAGACGCTCCACAGGGTAGCGAAGAACCCCAGCCACCCCAGCAACCCCCAGATCTGACCCAGCACCCAGGCAACCACCGCGAACAGCGCGATGAACAGCCACCCCTCACGATTGACGGGGAACGACAGGTACTTGGTCAGTGAATTTTCCTCGGCCATATCCACCCCTCCGGATAATGTGTCCCGCCGGATGCGTCGGGACATGGCACCTTATACACCCGGTCTTTTGGATTTTCATCCCGAAAAACAGCATGCATAGTAAGGGCTTCACCACTCCGGACCCCAGGGTTGGCATGAGCAGGATGATGAGTTTCGGCAGCGGGAAATGGGCCTTGCCCATCGATCCCGAATCGGTATTGCGCGACGGTGGCGGCAACGCCCTGCCCCTCAATGATGGCACCACCCAGTTCGAGTTCGGCTATCGCGACATCCGCTTCGTCGGCCGGCTGGAGGTCGGCGGCGGCACGGTGTCGCTGCGGGTGGTGGGCGATCTGGGGCCGATGCCGTTCTCGGCCGAATCGATGCCGGCCCGCAGCGGGCTGACCCGGATCTGCGCCGTCGCCAACGAGGAACTGGGCGGCACCCACCTGCGGGTGGTGCAGGGGCGGATCCTGCTCGGCACCGAAACCCCGCTCGACCCGCCGCCGACCGCCACCGGCCTGCTGACCACGCTGGCCCGCTTCCTGCTGCCGGCCCGGCCCTATCTCGACCTGATCGCGGTCTATCTCCGCCCGCCGCTGACCCCGGCCCCCCCCGGCGAGCCGGTGCTGCAACCCACCTGGCGCCGCCGTCGCCGCTGACGGCGCGCGCTTCGCGCGCAGACATAGGCAGGTTAGGCGGGCTGCCGCCCGCCGCCCCGCTTGGGGAGCAAAGCTCCCCAAACCCCTCATTTTTTTTGTTTTTTCGCCGGATGACGGGCGCCGGGGCTTGATGCGCGGATCAAGTCCGCGCATGACGGAGACAGCGCAAGAACGCTTCCCGGCACTCGATTGAATCATCAAACAAAAAGGGGGTCCGGGGCATCGCCCCGGGCGGGTGCGGGCGGCAGCCCGCCGCCTCCCCCCTGGCGGCTAGGACAGCAGCTTGACGCTGTCGCGGGTGGTGCGGATGGCGCGATCGAGCCAGCGATCCTGCAACTGGGTCAGGTCGAGGGTGCGGCGGGTGGCATGGACCACCGGGGTCAGGCACTGCTCGGCGGTGGCGAAGAATTCCTCGACCACGCCGTCAAGGATGCGGTCGTGGGTGAGGACGGTATCGGCCATCAGCAGATCGAGGCGGGCGAGGATGCGGACCCGGCGGCGGCGGGCGTTGCGCATCCGGCGCTTGTCCGGGCTGGCCTGCCATTTGTAGAGCAAAGCGAGCAGCATCGGCACGCCATAGCCGGCGGCGAGGGTGACGCCGTTTTCGGCCAGTTGCTCGACGGTGATCGATTCGGCCAGCACGCCGACGGCGCCGATCGCGGCCAGCGCCCCGCCGATGCCGAGGACGCCGGACGAGATCATGTCGGCGATTTCGAACATCCGGCCGATATGCAAGGCGAGCCAGCCCTCGCGGCGGACGGTCGGCTGGGTGGCGCGGCCGAACGGGCGGGGATAGAGCGATTCGCCCTCGGTGGTGCTGGGGGTGGCGGCGGGCGGGGCGAGGGTGACCGTGCGGGCCGGGTCGATCGTCTTGAGGAACTCGACCCGGTTGGCGATCAGTTCCTCGCGGAACTGCATCAGCTCTTCCTTCAGCAGGGCGATCTGGGCCTCGTAGCGGCGCTGCAACTCGCCATAGCGGAGCTGGACGCCGCGCCCGTGCGGGGTGTTGGCGAAGCATTCCCAGATGTCGCGGTCGAGCGGGTCGTCCTGGACCATCATCTCGCGCACCACCATCTCGACCCCGTTGATCGGGTCGTCGAGGAAGGTGCGGACATCCTCGCGGAAGGTTTCCTTCTGGAAATCGATGCGGCGGATCATCGCCGCCAGCCGCTGTTCGATCTGGCGGACGTTGGCGCCGATCACCTGACACAGCACCTCGGCCAGTTGGCGGCGGGTGCCGAGGCCGTCGCGCTCGGCGGCGAGGCGGCTGACCTCCTCCTCGATCCGGGGCAGCAGGCCGGCGCAGGCGGCGCGCAGCGCGCCGAGATCGGCGCCGCCCTCGGCCAGCTGGGCGCCGACCGCCTGGGCCAGCTTGGCATGGCCGTGGGCCTGGGCGACGGCGAGGATCGCCAGCAGGCGTTCGTCTTCCTGATGGGCGGTGATGCGGCCGAACAGCGAGGCGCGGCGGGCGGGGCGGCGCACCCGCACCGAGGCCGGCAGGCCGAGCCCCTCGACATCGACGGGAACAGCGAGCGCCTCGGCGAAGCGGGCGGCATGGTCGCGGGCGGCGTCGCCGCTGACCCGCAGCAGCGGCAGGATGCGGGCGAAGGCGAGGCGGCGGGGCTCGTCCTCCTCGGCGCGGGCGGCCTCGGCCAGCCGGCGCAGGGCGATTTCCAGCCCGTCGGGGGCGGCCAGGGCGCGCAGGGCGATCGCGGCCGGCAGGGCCGGATCCTCGCAGCCGTCGCCGAGGGCGTTGGCGACCTCGATCAGTTGCAGGTATTTCGCGGTGGTCACCGTGCCGTCCTGCACCGTCACCGCGGCGAGGGCGCGCGCCAGCGCCGGCACCATTCCGGCCGCCTCGGCTTCGACCTCCTCGACGTTCCTGATCACCAGCTTGCGCATCTGCCCCCCCCCAAACCTAAATGAGTCTGGCCCGGCCCGGACCGTCCGATCCGCCCCCTCCGGCGGTCGCCGTGTTCGCCCCGGGCATGGCCTGTGCCCCGGGGATCCGGCGATCGTCACTCTGTCGCCGCCATCCCGTGTCGTCAAGCGTCCAGGTCGGATTTTCCCCCTGGCCGCGCATCGCGCCTGGGGGGTGGCACGCCAACCGTGCGCGCCGGCGGCGCCCGCCCCTGCCCTTTTCCCGGCCGACCTTTCATGGGATGATCGCCCCGGCAAGACGCCCCCCCATCCCCCACCGTCTGGACGCAGATGTCTCTCGGCTTTGAAATCCTGCTGATTCTTCTCCTGATCATCATCAACGGCTGGTTCGCGATGTCGGAACTGGCGATCGTCTCGGCCCGGCGCGCCCGCCTCGCCGCCCAGGCCGCCGAGGGGGGCAAGGGCGCGGCGGCGGCGCTGCGGCTGGCCGACAATCCGGCGCGGTTCCTGTCGTCGGTGCAGATCGGGATCACCCTGGTGGGCGTGCTGGCCGGGGCCTATTCGGGGGCGACGCTGGCCGAGAAGCTGGCGCACTGGATCGGCGCCACCCTTCCGGTGTCGGCCGAGGCGGCGGAGGCGCTGGCGCTGGCGCTGGTGGTCGGCTCGATCAGCTACGCCACCCTGATCGTCGGCGAGTTGGTGCCGAAACAGATCGCGCTGGCCAACCCCGAGCGGATCGCCGCCTGGGTGGCGCGGCCGATGGCGCTGCTGGCCCGGCTGGCGTCGCCGCTGGTGTGGCTGCTGGAACTGTCGAGCCGGCTGGTGCTGGGCCTGCTGCGGATCCGCCCCGGCAGCGAATCCGGTGTCACCGAGGAAGAGGTCAAGGCGATGATCGCCGAGGGGACCGAAAGCGGCGTGTTCGCCCCGCAGGAGCGCGAGATGCTGTCCGGGGTGATGCGGCTGGCCGACCGCAAGGTGCGGGCGGTGATGACCCCGCGCGCCGACATCGTCTGGCTCGACCTCGACGCCGACCCGGCCGCGCTGCTCGCCACCCTGCGCGCCAGCCCGCATTCGCGCTTTCCGGTCGGCCGGGGCGGGATCGATTCGCTGAGCGGGGTGGTGCAGGCCAAGGACCTGCTCGACCGGCTGCTCGACGGCCGGACACCGGATCTGGCGGCGGCGGTGCGGCCGCTGCCGGTGGTGGGGGAATCGACCCCGGCGCTGCGGGTGCTGGATCTGCTGAAGGGCTCGCCGATCCACATGGCGCTGGTGGTGGACGAATACGGCGCGGTCGAGGGCATCGTCACCGCCGCCGACCTGCTGTCCTCGATCCTCGGCAGCCTGTCCGAACATGGCGAGGAATACGAAGGCAGCCTCGACCAGGACGCCGACGGCAGCTGGCGGATCGACGGCGACGTGGCGATCGATCTGGCCGCCGACCGGCTGGGCTGCCCGGCGCTGCGGGAACGGACCGGCGATTACGTCACCGTGGCCGGTTTCGTGCTGGCACGCTGCCGCCACATCCCCGCCGCCGGCGAGACGATCGAATGCGATGGCTGGCGGTTCGAGGTGACCGCGATGGACGGCCACCGCATCGACACGCTGCGGGTGATCCCGCCCGAGGGATGAGCCTCTGTTGGGCTGCCGCCCAAACCCGCTTGGGGCGATGCCCCAAACCCCCTTTGTTTTCAAAAAGAAGGGGGTCCGGGGCATCGCCCCGGCCGGGCCCGCGGGCGGGAGCCCGCGTAACTGGTTGGTGTTGCGCGCGAAGCGCGCGGGCGGGAGCCCGCGTAACTGGCGTCACCCTCCGAGCGGCGCGTCGCCTTCGAGCACGGCGCGGGCCAGCGGCACCGTCACCGCGCGCTGGCCGGCGAGCGACACCCGGTCGAGGGTTTCGACCAGGGCGGCGGCGGCGGCGAAGCTGCGTTCCATCCGCCCGAGCAGATAGCCGATCAGTTCCTCCCCCACCTTGACCTGCCGGTCGGCGAACAGCTTGACCAGCACCGCCGCCAGCAGGGCGTCGTCCGGGGCGCCGATCGCCACCGCCGGCATCGCCTTGAGCCGCGACATCAGGTCGGGCAGCCCGAGCGGCCAGCGCGCCGCGCTGTCGCGGCCGGTCAGCAGCAGGTGGGCGCGGCTTTCGCGCACCAGATTGATCAGATGGAACAAGGCGGCCTGATCGAGCCGGCCTTCGGCGGCGGCGCGGTCGCAATCCTCGACCACCACCGCCCGCGCCCCGGCCAGCAGGCGGGGCGGATCGTCCACCGTCAGGCGGGCGGCGTCGAGCACCGGGGCGCCGCTGGCGGCGGCGAACAGGTGGACCAGATGGGTCTTGCCGCTGCCGGCCGGGCCGGACAGCACCAGCGCCGGGCCGGGCCAGTCGGGCCAGCGGGCGATCCAGCCATGGGCCTGCTGATTGCAGGGCGCCACCAGGAAATCGCCCGCCGACAGCGCCGGACGGTGCCCCAGGTCGAGGGGAAGCTGGGCCTCGGTCATGGCTCCGGCGGGGCCTCGGTGCCGTGATAGAGCGAGCTTCGGAGGTAGCGTTGCAGGGCGAAGCGCGTCACCACCCCGATCACCGCCGCCGTCGGCACCGACAGCAGGATGCCGACGAAGCCGAACAGAGCGCCGCCGGCCAGCAGCGAGAAGATGATCCACACCGGATGCAGCCCGACCCGGTCGCCGACCAGCTTGGGGGTCAGGCCGTAGCCCTCGATCAGGTTGCCGATCACGAACACCACGCAGACCGCGCCGATCAGCGGCCAGCCGCCGCCCTGAGCGGTGGCCATGATCAGGCTGGTGACCAGCCCGACCAGCATGCCGACATAGGGCACGAAGGCGCCGAGCCCGGTGGCGGCGCCGATCAGGAAGCCGAGATCGAGCCCGCAGACGGTCAGGGCCAGCCCATAGAACGCGGCAAGGCTGAAGCAGACCGTCGCCTGACCGCGCACGAAGCCGGCCAGGGTGGCGTCGATCTTGCCCATCTCGGCGCGGATGGTGGCGGCGTGCGGGCGCGGCAGCCAGCCATCGATGGTGGCAACGATGCGGTCCCAGTCGCGCAGCAGATAAAAGGTCACCACCGGGGTGATGAACACCAGCGACAGCAGGCTGACCACGGCGATGCCGCCCTTCAGCAGGTCGCGCACCAGCCCGGCGACCCAGCCGACCGCCGTGCCGGCATAGGAGCCGATCGCCCCCTGGAGGCGCTGGATCTGGTCGGCCGACATCCGCTGGCGCAGTTCGTCGAGCAGCGGGGTGGCGCGGTCGCGCAGCGCCAGCACGTAGGACGGCACCCGCTCGATGAAGGTCAGCGACTGCTGTTCGACCACCGGCACCACCACCATCAGGCCGAGGATCACCAGCGCGAAGAAGCCAAGGGTGATCGCGCTGGTGGCGAGGGTGCGCGACAGTCCCCGGGCCTCCAGCCGGTCGGCGAGCGGATCGAGGAAATAGGCGGCGGCCATCCCGGCGACGAACGGCAGCAGCACCCCGCGCAGCAGCCACAGCAGCAGGATGAACACCCCGGCGCAGGTCAGCCAGAAACGCAGGCGCTGGCCGGGGGTCATCCCCCCGGCCGGACCGTCGAACAGGGCCGGTTCGCTCATCGCCCCGCCCCGCCGCCGAGGCGCAGCACGGCGGCCGGCTCGCCCGGTTCGAGGGTGAGGCCGGCGGCGGCCAAAGCGGCGCGGACCTGCTCGGCCTCGCCGACGGTGTGCAGGGTCAGCGCCGCCTCGTCGCGCGACAGCGACACCAGCTCCCACCGCCGCACCTGCGGCACCCGGCCGAGCCGGTCGCGCAGGCTCAGCCAGTCGGACAGGCCGGACAGCGGCGCCACCACCGCCTGGGTGGCGGGATGGTCGTAGGACAGGGTGTTCTGCTGGCGCTGCTGGGTTTCGAAGCCCTGGTCGATGTCGGCGACGGCGGCGCGCAGCGCGGCCTCGAAGCCGGCCTCGCCGCCATAGGTCCGCAGATCGAACGGCCGGGGCAGGCCGATCCCGGTCAGGGCGACCTCGACCCCGCCGCTGGCGGTCGGGGTGGCGACCGCCACCACCACGTCGCCGCTGCGGAAGCGGGCGCCGAGATAGCCGAGCCATTGCGGATCGCCGGCGGCGAGGCGCTCGGGCGGCGGCAGGGCGGCGGGATCGGCATTGGCCGGCAGGGCGGCCACCACCAGCGGCACCAGCCCGCCGGTGATCGCCTCGCCGGCATTGCTCCAGGCGGCGCGCCAGGGATTGGGCTCGTCCCACCGCGCCGGCAGGGCGCCGCCGGCCCCGCGCAGCAGCGGCACCACCACCACCGGGCGCAGGCGCGGCTCGGTGAATTTGAGGCCGGACTCGCGCAGCAGCTTGCGCACCGCCACCGGGTTGTAGCGCACGGTCAGGGTGGCGAGGTAGCGCACCGCCGAGGCGCGCTCCTGCTCGACCGAGACGTCGCGGACATATTGCCGGCCGTCGAGGGCGGCGAGCCGGCCGGGATCGCCGACCACCAGCCGCTCCAGCAGCTTGCGGAAGCCGAGCCGGGGCGCCTCGGCCAGCGCCTGCTCGCGCGCCTGGGCGACGTTGGCGGCGGAGACGTCAACCTCGATCCCGGTCACGGTGAAGGCATCGGCGGCGCGGGCCTCGGGCCCCACGACGACGGCGAAAAGAAAACCAAACAGAATCAGTGCGCCGAGCCGGCGCCGGAGAGAAGCCATTGCAAACCGTCCGGGATCAAGTATCTTCGGCCAACCCGTTCCGGCCCGACCATACCACACCGAATCCCACGAGGAAGCCCATTCCCGCGCATGATGACAAGCAGCCCCTGACCTACCGCGATGCCGGCGTCGATATCGACGCGGGCGAGGCGCTGGTCGAGGCGATCAAACCGCTGGCCCGCGCCACCGCGCGGTCCGGCACCGCCGCCGGCCTCGGCGGCTTCGGCGCGCTGTTCGACCTGCGTGCCGCCGGTTACCACGACCCGATCCTGGTCGCCACCACCGACGGCGTCGGCACCAAGCTGAAGCTGGCGATCGAAGCCAACCGCCACGACACCGTCGGCATCGATCTGGTGGCGATGTGCGTCAACGATCTGGTGGTCCAGGGCGCCGAGCCGCTGCTGTTCCTCGACTACTTCGCCACCGGCAAGCTCGACGTCGCCGCCGGGCGGGCGATCGTCGCCGGCATCGCCGAAGGCTGCCGTCAGGCCGGCTGTGCCCTGGTCGGCGGCGAAACCGCCGAGATGCCCGGCATGTATGCCGATGGCGATTACGACCTCGCCGGCTTCGCGGTCGGCGCCGCCGAGCGCGGGCAGTTGCTGCCGCAGGCCGACATCGTCGCCGGTGACATCGTGCTCGGCCTCGCCTCCTCCGGCGTTCATTCCAACGGCTATTCGCTGGTGCGCCGGATCGTCGCGCGCGGCGGGCTGTCCTATGACGACCCCGCCCCGTTCGCCCCGTCCCGCCCGCTGGGCGAGGCCCTGCTGGAGCCGACCCGGATCTATGTCGCCAGCACCCTGGCCGCGATCCGCGCCGGCCTGCTGAAGGGGCTGGCCCACATCACCGGCGGCGGGCTGGTCGAGAACCTGCCCCGCGTCCTGCCCGAGGGCGTGGTGGCCGAGATCGACGGCGCCGCCTGGACCCCGCCCCCGGTGTTCCGCTGGCTGGCCTACGAAGGCAAGGTCGCCCGCGCCGAAATGGCCCGCACCTTCAATTGCGGCATCGGCATGGCCCTGGTGGTCGCCCCCGATCAGGTCGAGGCCGCCACCCGGATCCTCGCCGAAAAGGGCGAGACCGTGCTGCGCATCGGCCGCATCCGGCCCCGTAGCGGGGACGAGCCGCGTTGTCAGGTGCTCAACCAGGACGGCTGGGTCTAACGCTTTTCGTGGGCTCCGCCCACACCCGCCAGGAACCTGAGGTTCCTGGACCTCCCCAATCGGAGAGCGGGTGTGGGCGGGGCCTGCGTCTTTTTGCGGGGTAAAGACAAGCTGCGTCATGACCGGGCTTGACCCGGTCATCCACGTCTCGCCGCCCCAGGGATGCGCGGATCAAGTCCGCGCATGACGGCCGTCGGCTCCGCAAGGCGGCAAACAACCTCTTTTTCGCGGATCGCGCCATGACCCTGCCCCCCGTCCTCGTCCTCGCCGGGCCGACCGCGTCGGGCAAGTCGGCGCTCGCCCTCGCCCTCGCCCAGGCCGAGGACGGCGTGGTCATCAACGCCGATTCGATGCAGGTCTATGACGCCCTGCCGATTCTGACCGCCCAGCCGCCCGAGGCGGCGCGCGAGGCGGTGCCGCATCGACTCTATGGCTGTCTCGACCCCGCCCGGCCCTGCTCGGCGGCGCAATGGGTCGAGCTGGCCCGCGCCGAGATCGAGGCGGCGTGGCATGGCGGGCGGCTGCCGATCGTGGTCGGCGGCACCGGCCTTTATCTCGAAAGCCTGCGCCAGGGGCTGTCGCCGATCCCCGAGATCCCGGCCGCGATCCGCGACGAGGCCCGGGCGCGGCTGGCCGAGATCGGCAATGAAGCGTTCCATGACGAACTCGCCCGGCGCGATCCGGTGATGGCCGCCCGTCTGCCCCCCGGCGACAGCCAGCGGATGGCCCGGGCGTGGGAGGTGCTGGCCGCCACCGGGCGCTCGCTGGCGGAGTGGCAGACCGTGCCGCGTCAGGGCGGGCTGGCCGCGCGCTGGCTGACCCTGGCCCTGCTGCCGCCGCGCGAGGCGCTGCGCGCCGCCTGCGACGGCCGCTTCGCGGCGATGGTGGCGGCCGGCGCGGTCGAGGAAGCCGAGGCGTTCCTCGCCCGGGGGCTCGATCCGGCCGTGCCGGCGATGAAGGTGCTCGGCCTGCGCGAGCTTGGCGCGGCGGCGCGGGGCGAACTGGCGCTGGCCGAGGCGGTCGCCGCCGCCCAGGCCGCCACCCGCGCCTACGCCAAGCGGCAGGTGACCTGGCTGCGCCATCGCGGCGGCGCCGACACCGTCATCGACGCGCAACTTTCGGAAAGTTTGCTGGCGCCAATCTTTGCGAAAATTCGTCAGTTCCGCTTGACCCCCGTCTGACGGCGCGATAGGTTGAGCCCCTTCTCGCGGCCGGGGTCGCGAGCGCGTGCGATGACAGGAAGTTCAAGGGGCTGATATGGTGCACCACGAAACGATGACCGGAGCGGAAATCCTCCTCAAAGCCCTCGTCGATCAGGGTGTGGAGGTCGTTTTCGGCTATCCCGGCGGCGCGGTGCTGCCGATCTATGACGAGCTGGGCAAGCAGAACCGCCTGCGTCACGTCCTGGTGCGTCATGAGCAGGCCGCGGTCCATGCCGCCGAGGGCTATGCCCGCTCGACCGGCAAGGTCGGCTGTGTGCTGGTGACCTCGGGGCCGGGCGCCACCAACGCGGTGACCGGGCTGGCCGACGCCCAGTGCGATTCGGTGCCGCTGGTCTGCCTGACCGGGCAGGTCCCGACCAGCCTGATCGGCAACGACGCCTTCCAGGAAGCCGACATCACCGGCATCACCCGCCCCTGCACCAAGCACAATTATCTGGTGAAGGACACCAACCTGCTGGCGCGGACGGTGCACGAGGCGTTCCATGTCGCCCGCTCCGGCCGCCCCGGCCCGGTGCTGATCGACCTGCCCAAGGACGTGGTCCAGGGCCGGGGCGAGTACCAGCCGCCGTCGAAGGTCAAGTCGAAGTACAATCCCCAGGTCAAGGGCCCGCTGCACGACATCGAGCAGGCGGTCGAGCTGATCGCCAAGGCCAAGCGCCCGGTGTTCTATGTCGGCGGCGGCGTGATCAATTCCGGCCCGGCGGCCTGCCAGCTGCTGACCCAGTTCGTGCGGATGACCGGGATGCCCTGCACCCTGACCCTGATGGGTCTCGGCGCCTTCCCCGGCTCGGATCCGCTGTTCCTCGGCATGCTCGGGATGCACGGCACCTACGAGGCCAACATGGCGATGCATGATTGCGACGTGATGGTCGCGATCGGCGCCCGCTTCGACGACCGCGTCACCGGCCGGATCAACGCCTTCTCGCCCCATTCGAAGAAGATCCACATCGACATCGACCCGTCCTCGATCAACAAGAACGTGATGGTCGATGTCCCGGTGGTCGGCGACTGCGCCCACGTGCTTGAGGACATGATCAAGGTGTGGAAGGCGCGCCAGCCCCGCCTCGACGAGCGCGCGCTCAGGGCGTGGTGGGCCCAGATCGAGGAATGGCGGGCGATCGACAGCCTGCGCTATCCCGCCTCGACCGAGATCATCAAGCCGCAATACGCCATCCAGCGCCTCTATGCCCTGACCAAGGACAAGAACCCCTACATCTGCACCGAGGTCGGGCAGCACCAGATGTGGGCGGCCCAGCATCTGCGGCTCGATTCGCCGCTGCACTGGCTGACCTCGGGCGGGCTCGGCACCATGGGCTACGGCCTGCCGGCGGCGATGGGGGTGCAGACCGCCCATCCCGACGCCCTGGTGATCAACATCGCCGGCGAATCCTCGATCCAGATGAACATCCAGGAGATGGCGACCCTGGTCCAGCACAACCTGCCGGTCAAGATCGTCATCCTCAACAACCAGTTCATGGGGATGGTGCGGCAGTGGCAGGAGCTGATCCACGGCAGCCGCTATTCGGAAAGCCACATGGATCACCATCCCGATTTCGTCAAGCTGGCCGACGCCTTCGGCGCGGTCGGGCTCAGGGCCGAACGCCCCGATCAGGTCGATGACGTGTTCCGCGAGATGATGGCGGTCAACCGCCCGGTGATCGTCGAGCTGCGCACCGACGCCAGCGAGAACGTGTTCCCGATGATCATGCCCGGCATGGCCCATAACGAGATGGTGCTGGGGCCGGAGGATCGCTCGCGCGACAACCAGGGCTCCGAACAGGACGGCATGGTGCTGGTCTGACCGAAGCCGGCGGGCCGACCCCGACCGGGGCGGCCCCGCCTGGGGTTTGAACGGGGCGCGCCGCCGTCTGCCGACGGGGCGGGCCGTAAGAGGAATTTCGACGTGACCGACGCAGTGCAAGAGACCAACCGCCACACCATCGCCGTGCTGGTGGACAATGAATCCGGCGTGCTGGCCCGCGTGATCGGCCTGTTTTCCGGCCGTGGCTACAACATCGAAAGCCTGACCGTGGCCGAGGTCGATGCCGCCCACAACCTGTCGCGCATCACCATCGTCACCTCCGGCACCAAGATGATCATCGAGCAGATCAAGAACCAGCTGCGCCGGCTGGTGCCGGTGCACAAGGTCCATGATCTGACCATCGACGGCCCGCATGTCTCGCGCGAACTGGCCCTGATCAAGGTCGCCTCGACCGGCGACAAGCGGGTCGAGGCGCTGCGCATCGCCGACATCTTCCGCGCCCGCGCGATCGATTCGACCAACGAATCCTTCGTGTTCGAGGTGGTCGGCGCCACCGACAAGGTCGATGCCTTCATCCGCCTGATGGAGCCGCTCGGGCTGGTCGATGTCTCCCGCACCGGCGTGGTCGCCATCGCCCGCGGCGCCCAGCCGCTGTAAAAAAAAGCGGGCTCCGCCCGCACCCGCCAGGGGCCGCAAGGCCCCTGGACCCCTTTCGCTTTTTCAGCTTGGGCTCGGCCGCCGGTCGCGCCCAAAATAGGGAATGGGTTCCAAGGGCCTTGCGGCCCTTGGCGGGTGTGGGCGGAGCCCACGAACTGGACGCGAGGAGCGAGCTTGCGGATTTCCTGGTCCCTGGGGGGCTGGCGGCCGGTGATGCGGCGGCTGCCCGACCCGGCGACGGTGGCAATCACCGTCGATGACGCGCCGATGCCGGACAGCATGCCGGCGATGCTCGACCTGCTCGACCGGTTCGAGGCGAAGGCGACCTTCTTCCTCAGCGGCTGCCGCGCGGTCGAACAGCCCGCCTTGGTGGCGGAGATGGCGGCGCGCGGCCACGCCCTCTACGCCCATGGCTGGGACCATGTCCGGCTCGACCGCGAGCCCGAGGCCCGCCTGTTCGACGACATGACCCGCTGCGAGGCGCTCTTGGCCCGGGTCCGCCCGACCCCCGCCCCCTATCTGGTGCGGCTGCCCTACAATGGCGGCTGGCGCAGCGCCCGAATGCACCGCGCCCTGGCCCGCTGGCGGCCCGGCTGCGTGGTGGTGCATTGGGACCTCTCGACCGAGGACCACCTGATCTCGACCCGCTGCGAGAGCGCCGCCGACGTGCCGGCCGCCTGCCGGGCCGAGGTCGAACGGCTGCTGGCCGATCCGCGCCTGCCCGGCGGCATCGTGCTGATGCACGACCAGCCGATCAACCAGCGCCCCGGCGCCGCCTTCAAGCCGGCGGTGACGGTGACGCTGCTCGAACAATTGCTGGAGGGGATCGCCGCGCGGGGGCTGCGCGCGGTCGCGGTGCCGCCGCCGCCGCCCCAGCCGGCGTGGCGGCGGTTCCTGCTGCCCTGAGAAAAACCTTGTTGGGCTGCCGCCCAAACCCGCTTGGGGCGATGCCCCAAACCCCCTTTTATTTTCAAACAAGGGGGAGGTCTGGAGGCGCCAGCCTCCAGGCGGGGTGCGGGGCGGCAGCCCCGCCTTGCCGGCGAGAGGGGAGAGATCCGAGCGTGAAGATTCTGCACACCATTCCGGGGCGCAACTGGGGCGGCATGGAGCATCGCACCGTCGAGCAGGTGCGCTGGCTGAAGGGGCACGGCCACGCGGTGTGGCTGGCGACGCCGCCCGACGGCCAGACCTGGGCCCGCGCCCAGGCCGCCGGGCTGCCGCTGCTGCCGTTTGATTTCGACCGCCCGTGGCACCCGGCCTCGGTGCGCGGCTTCCGCCGGCTGGTGATCGAGCGCGGCATCGAGCTGATCGACACCCACGTCACCCGCGACGCCAAGGTCGCCGCCACCTGCCTCGACCTCTGCGCCGTGGTGCGCTCGCGCCATGTCAACCAGCCGCTGAAGCCGTCGCCGCTGCGGCGGATGCAATGGCGGCTGGGGGCCGACCACGTCATCACCGTCGCCGAATGCACCCGAAGCGCCCTGCTCGCCGACGGGCTGGCCGATCCGCGCCGCTCGACCGCGATCGGCGGCTGGGCCGACGACGCCTTCTTCGCCGCCGCCGGTCCGGCCGAGCGCGCCGTGCTGCGCGGCCAGCTCGGCCTCGCCGCCGACGCCTATGTCTGGCTGTGCGTCGGCATGATCCGCCCCGACAAGGGCCAGAATTACCTGTTCGACGCCCTGACCCTGCTGGCGGCGCGCGGGCTGCGCCCGACTCTGGTGGTGGTCGGTGCCGCCACCGCCGAATCCGCCGAATACGAGGCCGAGCTGCGCCGCCGCGCCGGCGAACTGACCTCCCCGGTGGTGTTCACCGGCTATCGCGAGGACGTCGCCGCCCTGATGCGGATGGCCGACGCGGTGGTGATCCCGTCGCTGACCGAGGCCCAGCCCCGCGTCGCGGTGCAGGCCTTCGCCGTCGGCCGCCCGGTGGTCGCCAGCGCGGTTGGCGGCGTGCCGGAAATCGTCACCCCGGGCGAGACCGGCTGGCTGGTGCCGCCGGCCGACCCCGCCGCCTTGGCCGAGGCGATCGAGGCGGTGATGGCGAAACCCGCCGCCGCCGGGGCGATCGCCACCCGCGCCCGCCTGCTGGCCGAGGCGACGATGCGGTTCGACCACCGCATGAAGACGACCCTCGACACCTACCGCGCCGCGCTGGAGCACGCCCACACCCGCGCCTTCCCGCGCTTTCGTGGCAACAGCCGATGAGCCCCGCCCCCCGCCTGTCGGCGCTGGTGGTGGTGCATGACGAGGAAGCCCGCCTCGCCGCCTGCCTCGACCGGCTGCGCTTCGCCGACGAGCTGGTGGTGGTGCTCGACCGCTGCACCGACCGCTCGGGCGAGATCGCGCGCGACTACGGCGCCCGGCTGATCGAAGGGGCCTGGGAGCGCGAGGGCGGCCGCCGCAATGCCGGCATCAATGCCTGCACCGGCGACTGGATTTTGGAGGTCGATGCCGACGAGCATGTTCCCGCCGCCTTGGCCGAGGAGATCCGCGCCACCATCGCCGCCAGCCGGTTCGACTGGCACGAGATCCCGGTCGATAATTACATCGGCACCCGGCGGGTGCGGCATGGCTGGGGCGCCAGCTTCGGCAAGGCCGCCTATCCCGGCCTGTTCCGCAACGGGGTCAAGACCTGGGGCGACCAGCGCCTCCACCCCTCGCTGAGCTGGCGCGGCCGCAAGGGGCCGATGCTGCGCCAGCGACTCGACCATTACGTCGATCGCAACATCTCCGACATGATCCGCCGCCTCGACGCCTATTCCTCCGCCCGCGCCCGCGACCTGCGCGAACGCGGCGAGACCTGGGGCTCGATGCCGGCCAACCTGCGGCGGATGGTCAGCCGCTTCTTCAAATGCTACGTCCGGCGCGGCGGCTGGCGCGAGGGCGGCTACGGCTTCCTGGTCGCCACCTGCGCCGCGCTCTACCCGGTGCTGTCGCACCTCAAGGCCAAGCTGGAGAAAGAGTGATGGCGACGATCGTGATGAGCGACGATGGCATCGTCTTCGATGGCAAGAGCCTCGATGACGGGCCGCTGGGCGGGGCCGAGACCTCGTTCATCGAGATGGCCAACGCGCTGGCCGCGCGCGGCCACCGGGTGCTGGCCTGCACCAACTGCGCCGCCGAGCGGGTCCATCGCGGCGTGAGCTGGCGGCCGATCGGCCAGGGCATCCCCGATAGCGCCGATCTCTACATCGCCAATCGCGGCGACAAACTGATCCGGCGCTGCCCGGGGGCGCGCCACACCATCTTCTGGATCCACAATCCGGCCGGCTACCTGCTCAAGGCGCGCTATCAGTGGAAGCTGGCGCTGCGGCGGCCGACCATCGTCTTTTCCGGCGCCAGCCATGCCGGCACCTATCCGGGCTGGGCCTTTGCCGGCGGGCGCGAAATCGTCCCCTACGGCGTCACCGAGCTGTTCCGTCAGGCCGGCGCGCGCGCCGAGGCGCCGCCGCCACGCGCGCTGTTCACCTCGAACCCGCTGCGCTCGCTCGACTGGCTGCTGGAGCTGTGGGCGGCGCGGATCCAGCCGGCGGTGCCGGGGGCCGAGCTGCACGTCTTCGCCGGGGCCGCGACCTATGGCAGCGCCGGGGACGCCAAGGCGGCGAAAATGCGGCCGGTGCTCGACCGCGCCGCCGCGCTGGCCCCCCAGGGGGTGGTACTGCGCGGGCCGGTGCCCAAGGCCCAACTGGTCGAGGAACTGGGCGCCGCCCGCGCCCTGCTCTATCGCGGCGACATCGGCGAGACCTTCTGTTCGGCCGTGGCCGAGGCCCAGGCGATGGGCGTCCCCACCGTGGTCCAGGACATCGCCTGCCTGTCCGAGCGGGTGATCGACGGCGAGACCGGGTTCTGTGTCAAGGACGACGACGGGTTTGCCGAGGCGGCGATCCGGCTGCTGAGCGACGATCCGCTGTGGCGGCGGCAGCATCACGCCGCGCTGGAGCGGCAGCGCGGCTGGGGCTGGGATCAGGCCGCCGCCGAATTCGAGCGGATCGGACGGCTGTAAAAAAACGCGGGCTCTGCCCGCACCCGCCAAGGGCCGCAAGGCCCTTGGAACCCGTCGAGGGGGAGTTCGGGGGATGGATCTCAGGCGGTTGATCGAGGCGGCACGCGCGGCCCAAGGCAACGCCTATGCGCCTTATTCGGGATTCGCGGTCGGGGCCGCGATCGAGGATGAAAACGGGCGGATCCATCGTGGCGCCAATGTCGAAAATGCCGCCTATCCGCTCGGGCACTGCGCCGAAAGCAATGCCATCGGGGCGATGGTGGTCGCGGGCGGGCGAACAATCAGGCGGATCCTGATCCTCGGCGGCGCGGCGGCCTGTCCGCCCTGTGGCGGCTGTCGCCAGCGCATTCGGGAGTTCGCCGACGCGGAAACCCGGATCCTGCTGGTGGCGGGGGATGGCGGCGTCAGCGACTATCGGATCGACGACCTGTTGCCGGACTCGTTCGGGCCGGATCTGTTCCGGCCGACTCAGGGATAGGCGATCTCGCCGTCGCCGGCCAGGGTTTCCAGCGCCGGCCGGGCGAACAGGAAGCCCTGGACGTAACGCACCCCGAGGCCGCGCAGCAGCGCCAGTTCCTCCGGCCGTTCCACCCCTTCCGCCACCACCCCGATCCCCAGGTCGCGGCAGGCGCCGGTCATCGCCCGCAGGATCACCTGCCGGGTCGAATCCCGGTCGCAGCCGCGCACCAGTCCGATGTCGAGCTTGACGATGTCGGGACGGATGTTGGCGAGCAGGTTGAGGCCGCAGGCCCCGGCGCCGAAATCGTCGAGCGCCACCGCGAAGCCACGGGCGCGGTATTCGGTGATGATCGCCGACAGATGGTCGTGATCGTCGATCCGCTCGTCCTCGGTGATTTCAAAGGTGATGCGGTCGAGCGGAAAGCCGACCCGCGCCGCCGCCGCCAGGGTGGCGCGGATGCAGGCCGCCGGCTGATAGACCGCGTTGGGCATGAAATTGATGTTGAGCCGCCGGTCGAGCCCCAGCCGCCCGGCCAGTTCGATCGCCCGCACCCGGCAGGCCTGATCGAAGGCGTAGCGATTTTCGGGCGTCACCTGCGACAGGATCGACGCCGCCCCCTCGCCCGCCGGGCCGCGCACCAGCGCCTCGTAGCCATGGATCCGCCGCGCCTCGAGGTCGATCACCGGCTGGAACGCCATCGTGAACGGCAGGGTGAAACCGTCGCCATCGCGACAGGCGGCACAAGGAATTGAGGTCACCGGCGCGTCTCCCGTGCTGGCCCCGCCGCCGCCGGACCGCGACAGGGCGGCAAATCCGGGCTAGACTGGCGGTCATGATCGATTCCGCTTCCCTGCTGCCGGCGCTGGAGGCTCTCGCCCGTCGTGCCGGCGATGCCATTCTAGAGATTTATGCCGGCGATTTCGAGGTGCGCGCCAAGGCCGATTCCTCGCCGGTCACCCTGGCCGACGAACGCGCCGAGGCGATCATCCTGCCCGGCCTCGCCGCGCTGGCCCCGTCCTGGCCGGCGGTGTCGGAGGAACAGGCCGCCGCCGGCCGCGCCCCCGCCGTCGGCCCCGGCCCGTGCTGGCTGGTCGATCCGCTCGACGGCACCAAGGAATTCATCCGCCGCAACGGCGAGTTCACCGTCAATATCGGCCTGCTGGTCGATCTGGTCCCCGTCGCCGGGGTGGTGCTGGCCCCGGTCTCCGGCCTGCTGTGGTCGGGCGCCCCCGGTCAGGCCTGGCGCATCGGCCCCGACGGCCACCGCCAGCCGATCGCCTGCCGCCCCCGCCCCGCCGATCGCGTCCGCATCGTCACCAGCCGCTCCCACAACCAGCCCGAGGCGCTGGAACGCTGGCGCACCCGCTTTCCCGCCAGCGACCTGACCTTCGCCGGCTCGTCGCTGAAATTCTGCCGCGTCGCCGAGGGCAGCGCCGACCTCTATCCCCGCTTCGGCCCGACCTGCGAATGGGATACCGCCGCCGGCCACGCCGTGCTGCGCGCCGCCGGCGGCACCGTCGAAACCTTCGACGGCGGCCCCCTGCCCTACGGCAAGCCCGATTTCCTCAACCCCGATTTCATCGCCCGCGGCCCCGAGCCGATCCCCCCGGCGCGGGAATAGGCAGGGCTGCCGCCCCGCCACCCCGCTTGGGGAGCAAAGCTCCCCAATCCCCTCATTTTTTCTTCGCACGGGGGAGCAGCCATGGCCATCACCCTCAACATCAGGCGGCAACCCTACGAAGAGCCGAACCACACCCAGTTGTTCATCACCGTTTCCAACGGGCTGTTCGCCGGAAGCCTCGACATTTACTGCAATGTCGAGGATATCGCCGCCATCGGGCGGAACCTGAAAGCCTTCCCGACCAAGGCCGGCGACGAGTATCTCTATCAATATGGCAGCGAAGCCCCCGAAATGCGCTGGTATCGCCATTTCGTGTTCCGGGCCTATACCGTTGGCAGTCTGGGACAGTGCGCGGTCCAGATCATCATGAACCGCAACGAAACGGGGGTGAACGATGCCGCCTGCCGCTTCTCCTTCCCCGTCGAGGCTGGCGCGTTGAACCGACTGGGCCGCCTGTTGGAACGGTTCGGCGCGTTGGAGCATCTCGAACTGGAATGGTCACCGTCGGCCGGCCGGCTGTACGAAACCCACCAGCAGCCGATCACGCCCCCCTGGATCCCGGCATGCTAGCCCCCACGACAACAGCATAAAAACGAAGGGGGTCCGGGGCATCGCCCCGGCGGGTCGCGGGCAGCGCCCGCGTCATGTTCGGGGCATTGCTCAACGTTCGTCGGTTTCGCTCGGGCAGGCGCGGGCCAGTTCGGCGGCATCGAGGCGGCCGTCATGGTCGCGGTCGAGGGTTTCGAACTGGTGTTCGGCCTGACGGAGGAACTCGTCGCGGCTGACCTTGAAATCGAGATTGGTATCGGCCGACATCACCGGGTCGGCGCTGCTGGCGGTGGCGTGGTGGCGCGGGGCGCCGGGCGGACCGCCGAAGGGGCCGCCGCGTCCGCCGCCGGGCGGGCCGCCGCGTTCGGCCCCGGGCGGGGGGACCGGCTTGTCCTCGGGCGGGCGGGGGCGGAACGGCTCGCGATATTCGGACAGTTCGTCGGCGGTGATGAAGCCGTCATGGTCGAGGTCCATCCGGGCGAACTGGGCTTCGGCGTCGGCGAGAAACTCGGCGCGGGACAGCGTGCCGTCATGGCGGGCGCCGACCCGCCGGCCCCAATCGGCCAGCACCGCCGGGCAGGCCCCGGCCGGGCCGAGCGGGCCGCCGGTCAGCGGTTCGGCGTTGGGGCTGAACACCGGGGCGGCGCCGGGGCGGCCGCGCTCCGGCCCGCCGCCGTCGGCGGGGGCGGTGCCGCAGCCGGCCAGGGCCAGACCGAACAGGGCCGCCATCGCCAATCCGGGCATCGTCACTCTGGGCATCGTTTCGCTCCGGCAGGGATGGCTGCCGGTCACCATAGCCGATCGGCGGGAGGGGGCAAGCCGCCCGAAAGCCCGGGGACGGTCAATCGGGACGGGACAGCCGCGCCGCCGCCTCGGCCGGCGGGAGCTTGGCCGGGGACAGCGGCGAGACGGCAACCGCCGCCTGGACCGGCCCCGGGGCACAGAACCGGCTGACCATCGCCCGGTACAGCGTCAGCCACGCCGCCAGCGAGGCGATCTCGCTGCCCTCGGCCGTCTCCAGTGCCTCCAGTTGGGCGTCGAGCACCGCCGCCGCCTGCTGGTAGGCCCCGAACAGATCGAGCGCGCAACAGAAATCGACCAGAACCGAAGAAGCCTGGACCGGATTGCCGCAGCAATCGAGCACCGCGCTCAACAGGACATAATTCAGCCAATCGGTACGGTCACGATCGATTGCTTCGCGGAAACAGCTTTCCGCCTTGGCGTAGTCCTGCTGCCCCACCGCGGTCACCCCAAGCTGATGAAAGGATCCCATCGCCGTTTCGCCGCCTGAACCGAGCCCCCGTCCTATTGCAAAGAGACTATAACAGAATCAACAGTTCTGCATCTTAAAATCGAATAAAGTGCGACAATTTTAGATCCATTGGTTTCCATGTTGACAAAAAAGGGAGATTAAGCGCCGATCAGCACAGCCTGTGGATGGAGATGGGGCCATCCACTCGCCCCGGCAAGGGGACGGGACAGCAGGGATGACAGGGGCGGCGTTCCGGTCTAGGCTCGGCCCCTTTTTCCCTTCCCCCCGCCCGAGGATTTGCCCGATGTTCGTTGGCATCGATTTCGGCACCACCAACAGCGCGGTGGCGCTGGCCGGCGCCGATGGCGCGGCCGAGGTGGTCCCCTTCCCCACCGCCGCCGGCCCGGCCAGCACCGAACGCTCGGTGCTGGCATTCGATCCGCATCACCGCGACGCCGAGCGCCGCCTGCTGCCGCTGGTCGGCCATCGCGCGATCGAGACCTATCTCGACAGCGACCAGGATTGCCGGCTGCTGCAATCGTTCAAATCCTACCTGACCAGCCGGCTGTTCACCGCCACCACCCTGCATGGCGCCCGCTACAGCCTGGAGGATCTGATCGCCCTGATCGTCGGCCATCTGCGCGCCGCCGCCGCCGCCCGGGGCGGCGCGGTCGGGCGGGTGGTGGCCGGCCGCCCGGTCCGCTTCGTCGCCGAGGAAGGCGCCGACGAGGATTCCTTCGCCACCGGCCGGCTGGTCGAGGCCTTCGCCAAGGCCGGCATCCCCGAGGTGGCGTTCGAGTTCGAGCCGATCGCCGCCGCCTATCATTACGAAAGCGGCCTCGATACCGACCAGACCGTGCTGGTGGCCGATTTCGGCGGCGGCACCAGCGATTTCTGCCTGATCCGGCTGGGGCCGGGCCGGGCCGGCCTCGCCCGCCCCGCCGACGCCATCCTCGGCACCGCCGGCCTGGGGCTGGCCGGCGATTCCTTCGACCGCCGCATCGTCGAACACGGCCTCGCCCCCCA
The DNA here is from genome assembly GCF_042683125.1 of Phaeospirillum tilakii. Taxonomy (NCBI): domain Bacteria; kingdom Pseudomonadati; phylum Pseudomonadota; class Alphaproteobacteria; order Rhodospirillales; family Rhodospirillaceae; genus Phaeospirillum; species Phaeospirillum tilakii. Next base: position 41,843 of record NZ_JBHUIY010000021.1, on the reverse strand, counting down.
TTTCGGCCGCGACCTGACCTATCAAAGCGGCGGCAAGCTGCTGCCGATGCCGTCCTGGATCTATGCCCGGCTGGAACGCTGGCACCATGTCGCCTTCCTCAACGCGCCGAAGACGCTGCGGCTGCTGCACGATCTGCGCCGCCAGCTCGACGATCCCGAGCCGCTCGACCAGTTGCTGGCCCTGATCGAATACAATCTCGGCTATCACCTCTACCGCGCGGTCGAGGGGGCCAAGCGGGCGCTGTCGGCCGAGGAGCGCACCCTGTTCCGCTTCGATCACGACCCGGTGCGGCTGGAACGGCCGATCACCCGCGCCGAATTCGAAAGCTGGATCCGGCCGGAACTCGACTCGATCGGCGCCTGCGTCGATGGGCTGCTGGCCGACACCGGCCTGACCACCGACCGGGTTGACCGGGTGTTCCTGACCGGCGGCTCGTCGCTGGTGCCGGCGGTGCGCGCCCTGTTCGCCCAACGCTTCGGCGAGAACAAGCTCAGCAGCGGCGGCGAATTCATCTCGGTCGCCTCGGGCCTCGCCCACCGCGCCCGCGAATTGTTCACCGCCTGAGCCGCGCCGCAAAAGCGTTCATCCGGGTGGCGGCGCCGCCCGGATGAGCACAAGGGAAACACTATCGTATCGTAGCATTTTACAGAAAATCCGGCCGTGGAAAAGCAATACTGTGTCCCGCCGGCGGGTTTTCCAGCAACTTATTGCATCGCCCTGGGTCTTCTGGCAGGGTTTTCCTGCCTGCGACGTTGACCGTCCCGGCCGCCCGGTCCCCGATCGCCCGCGGTCGGGCCGAGCCGATCCGCCGGCTTCATCAGGGGGATTCAAGCAAAATGGACATCAACCTTTTCGTGATCGGATGCGGCGTGCTCGCGCTGCTGTACGGCGCGTATGCGATCCGGTCGGTGACGGCGGCCTCGGCCGGCACCGCGCGGATGCAGCAGATCGCCGGAGCGGTGCAGGAAGGCGCCGCCGCCTATCTCAACCGTCAATACACCACCATCGCGCTGGTCGGGCTGGTGGTGGCCGTGGTGCTGGGCTACTACCTCGGCATCTATCAGGCCGCCGGCTTCGTGATCGGCGCCGTGCTGTCGGGCGCCGCCGGCTATGTCGGCATGAACGTCTCGGTGCGCGCCAACGTCCGCACCGCCGAAGCCGCCCGCTCGGGCGGGATGCAGCCGGCGCTCGACGTCGCCTTCAAGTCGGGCGCGATCACCGGCCTCTTGGTGGTCGGCCTCGGCCTGATCGGCGTCGCCGGCTATTACACCGTGCTCCAGCATGCCGGGCTCGACTCGCGCAAGCTGCTTGAGGCGCTGGTGGCGCTGTCGTTCGGCGCCTCGCTGATCTCGATCTTCGCCCGTCTCGGCGGCGGCATCTTCACCAAGGGGGCCGACGTCGGCGCCGATCTGGTCGGCAAGGTCGAGGCCGGGATCCCCGAGGACGATCCCCGCAACCCGGCGGTGATCGCCGACAATGTCGGCGACAATGTCGGCGACTGCGCCGGCATGGCCGCCGACCTGTTCGAGACCTACGCGGTCACCGTGGTCGGCACCATGCTGCTGGGCTCGATCTTCTTCACCGGCGCGGCCCAGTCGCAGATGATGCTGCTGCCGCTGGTGATCTGCGGCGTCTGTATCTTCGCCTCGGTGATCGGCACCTTCTTCGTCAAGCTCGATGAGTCGGGCAAGATCATGAAGGCGCTCTACAAGGGCCTGATCGTCACCGGCATCCTGTCGGCGGCGCTGATCGCCGGCGTGCTGGTCTATGGCTTCGGCGGCTTCCACGCCACCTTCGACGCCGCCGGCCGCACCATCACCGGCACCAACCTCTACACCTGCGCGATGATCGGCCTGGTCGTCACCGGCCTGCTGGTGTGGATCACCGAATATTACACCGGGACCGATTACCGCCCGGTCCAGTCGGTGGCCCAGGCCTCGGTCACCGGCCACGGCACCAACGTCATCCAGGGCCTCGCGGTGTCGATGGAAGCGACCGCTTTGCCGGTGCTGGTGATCTCGGTCGCCATCATCGCCGCCTTCAACGTCGCCGGCCTGTTCGGCATCTCGATCGCCGCCACCACCATGCTGGCGCTGGCCGGGATGATCGTGGCGCTCGACGCCTACGGCCCGGTCACCGACAATGCCGGCGGCATCGCCGAGATGGCCGACCTGCCGAAGGACGTGCGCAAGATCACCGACGCGCTCGACGCCGTCGGCAACACCACCAAGGCGGTGACCAAGGGCTACGCCATCGGTTCGGCCGGTCTGGCCGCGCTGGTGCTGTTCTCGGCCTATACCGCCGACCTCAAGCACTATTTCCCGAGCCTCAACATCCAGTTCAGCCTGGAAGACCCCTATGTGGTGATCGGCCTGTTCCTGGGCGGGCTGCTGCCCTACCTGTTCGGGGCGCTCGGCATGCAGGCGGTCGGCCGCGCCGCCGGTTCGGTGGTGATCGAGGTCCGGCGTCAGTTCAAGGAAATCCCCGGCATCATGGCTGGCACCGCCAAGCCGGATTACGGCCGCGCGGTCGATATGCTGACCAAGGCGGCGATCAAGGAAATGATCGTCCCCAGCATGCTGCCGGTGCTGTCGCCGGTGGTGCTGTACTTCGTGGTGCGCGCCGCCGCCGGCCAGTCGGCCGCCTTCACCGCGCTGGGCGCGATGCTGCTCGGCACGATCGTCACCGGCCTGTTCGTCGCGATCTCGATGACCTCGGGCGGCGGCGCGTGGGACAACGCCAAGAAGTTCATCGAGGACGGCCACCATGGCGGCAAGGGCTCCGACGCCCACAAGGCCGCCGTCACCGGTGACACCGTCGGCGATCCCTACAAGGACACCGCCGGCCCCGCCGTCAACCCGATGATCAAGATCATCAACATCGTCGCCATCCTGCTGCTGGCGATGGTCGCGGCCTGATCCTTTCGGATCCGTCCGTTTCCTGCCCCCCGGCCGTTCGCGGCCGGGGGTTTTGTTTGTGGGAGCCCCTTGCTGGGCACTCGCCCGAACCCCCTTTGTTTTTGGTTCACGGGTGAACGGGGCGGACGGCCCCCGTCCTTGCCGTCATGCGCGGACGTGATCCGCGCATCCATGGGGAGCCGTTTGGCGCCCTCCCCTGAGCCGACACGGGGATGGCCGGGTCAAGCCCGGCCATGACCAACCTCTCTTCCCCAGAATTCCGTGCGACGGATCAACGGGGCGGACGGCCCCCCGTCCTTGCCGTCATGCGCGGACGTGATCCGCGCATCCATGGGAGCCGTTTGGCGCCCTCCCCTGAGCCGACACGGGGATGGCCGGGTCAAGCCCGGCCATGACCAACCTCTCTTCCCCAGAATTCCGTGCGACGGATCAACGGGGCGGACGGCCCCCGTCCTTGCCGTCATGCGCGGACGTGATCCG
>NZ_JBHUIY010000021.1:38163-38347 GCF_042683125.1 Phaeospirillum tilakii | reverse complement strand
CCTGAGCCGACACGGGGATGGCCGGGTCAAGCCCGGCCATGACCAACCTCTCTTCCCCAGAATTCCGTGCGACGGATCAACGGGGCGGACGGCCCCCGTCCTTGCCGTCATGCGCGGACGTGATCCGCCCATCCATGGGAGCCTTTGGCGCCCCCCCCTGAGCCGACACGGGGATGGCCGGGTC
>NZ_JBHUIY010000021.1:0-38066 GCF_042683125.1 Phaeospirillum tilakii | reverse complement strand
GTCAAGCCCGGCCATGACCAACCTCTCTTCCCCAGAATTCCGCGCGACGGATCAACGGGGCGGACGGCCCCCGTCCTTGCCGTCATGCGCGGACGTGATCCGCGCATCCAGGGGGGCCGTTTGGCGCCCACCCCTGAGCCGACACGGGGATGGCCGGGTCAAGCCCGGCCATGACCAACCTCTCTTCCCCAGAATTCCGCGCGACGGATCAACGGGGCGGACGGCCCCCGTCCTTGCCGTCATGCGCGGACGTGATCCGCGCATCCAGGGGGGCCGTTTGGCGCCCCCCCCTGAGCCGACACGGGGATGGCCGGGTCAAGCCCGGCCATGACCAACCTCTCTTCCCCAGAATTCCGTGCGACGGATCAACGGGGCGGACGGCCCCCGTCCTTGCCGTCATGCGCGGACGTGATCCGCGCATCCAGGGGAGCCGTTTGGCGCCCCCCCCTGAGCCGACACGGGGATGGCCGGGTCAAGCCCGGCCATGACCAACCTCTCTTCCCCAGAATTCCGTGCGGCAGCCCCGCGGCAGGTTGGCGCTCAACTGACCTGAGCGAAATCCTCCTCGAAATATTCGTTCTCGGCCCGGCCGCCGCTGGCGCGGAGTTCGGCTTCGGCCTGACGCAGGGCGACCCGGCGGATCTTGCCCGACACCGTCTTCGGCAACGGCGAGATCTCGATCCGCCGGATCCGCTTGTAGGGCGCCAGCACCGCGCGGATGTGGCGGAAGATCGATTCCGCCAGCGCCGGGCTGGGCTGGAACCCCGGCGCCAGGGTGATGAAGGCTTTCGGCACGGCAAGACGGAGCGGATCCGGGCTCGGCACCACCGCCGCCTCGGCCACCGCCTCGTGTTCGAGCAGGGCGCTTTCCAGTTCGAACGGGCTGATGCGGTAGTCGGAGGCCTTGAACACGTCGTCGGCCCGGCCGACATAGGTCAGGTAGCCGTCGCCATCGATGGTGGCGAGGTCGCCGCAATGGTAATGGCCGGCCCGCATCAGCAGCGCGGTCCGCTCGGGGTCGTCCTGATAACCGCTCATCAGCCCGAGCGGGCGCGGATCGAGGGCGAGGCTGATTTCACCCTCCTCGGCCGGCTGGTCGTCGCGATCGAGCAGGACGACGCGGTAGCCCGGCATCGGCCGCCCCATCGAGCCCGGCTTGAGCTTCTGCCCGGGCGAATTGCCGATCTGGCAGGTGGTCTCGGTCTGGCCGTAGCCGTCGCGGATGGTCAGGCCCCAGGCCTGCTCGACCCGGGCGATCACCTCGGGATTGAGCGGCTCGCCCGCGCCGATCACCTCGCGCAGCCGCAGCGGATAGGCGGTGAGATCCTCCAGGATCAGCATCCGCCACACCGTCGGCGGCGCACACAGCGAGGTGACTCCGCCCCGGCTGAGATTGGCGAGCAGCTCGCGCGGCTGGAACCGGCTGGCGGCATGGACGAACACCGCCGCCCCGGCGTTCCAGGGGGCGAAGAAGCTGCTCCAGACATGCTTGGCCCAGCCGGGCGAACTGATGTTGCAATGCAGGTCGCCCGGCCGCAGCCCCAGCCAGTACATGGTCGAGAGATGCCCGACCGGATAGCTTTGATAGGTGTGGGCGACCAGCTTGGGCTGGGCGGTGGTGCCGGAGGTGAAATAGAGCAGGAACGGATCCTCGGCCCGGGTCTCCCCCTCGGGCACGAAGCTGTCGTCATAGCGGTCGGCCTCGGCGAAATCGACCCAGCCCGCCACCGGGCCGCCGATGACGATGCGGGTGGCCTCGCCGGCCACTGCATCGAGCTTGGCGGCATCGCCCGGCCCGGCGACGACGTGGCGGACCTTGCCCCGGGCGAAGCGGTCGCGCAGATCGTCGGCCACCAGCAGCGGCGTCGCCGGCACCAGCACCGCCCCCAGCTTCATGCAGCCGAGAATCACCTCCCACAGCCCGACCACGTTGGGCAGCATCAGCAGCACCGCATCGCCCCGCCGCACCCCCTGCGCCCGCAGGAAGTTGGCGACCCGGTTCGACCGCGCCGACAGTTCGGCGAAGCTGAGGCGATGATCCCGCCCGGCATCGTCCACCAGCCACAGCGCCAGCGACTCATTGCCGCGCGCCATCACGTCGAAATAATCGAGCGCCCAGTTGAAGCGGTCGAGCACCGGCCAGCGAAAATCACGGTAAGCGGTGGCGTAATCCTCGCGATGCGCCAGCAGGAAATCCCGCGCCGCAAGGAAATTTTCCAGATCCGTGCTCATGAGGACTCTCCCTGATTTGATTTATTTGTTTGTTTTTTTCGCGGGCTCCGCCCGCACCCGCCAGGAGCCAGCGGCTCCTGGACCTGCTTCGATGGTCGGGTCACCGATCAGCCTTCAGCTTGGGCTCTCCCGTTTCCCGGGCGGCCAGAGCCCAAGCTGAAAGGCGCCTCTTGCACACGACAAACCGATGCTGGTCCAGGAGCCGCTGGCTCCTGGCGGGTGCGGGCGGAGCCCGCGTTTTTTACAACGACCTTCTGTACCGCCCTCCCACTTCGAACAGCGCCTCGCAGATCTGCCCGAGCGAGCAGACCCGGACGGTCTCCATCAGCACCGCGAACAGATTTTCCCCGGCCAGGGCGGCGGCGCGCAGGCGGTCCAGCGCGGCCGGGGCGGCGTCGGCGTGGCGGGTCTGGAAATCGCGCAGGCGGGCGAGCTGGCTTTGCTTCTCGGCCTCGGTCGAGCGTTGCAGCACGATCGGCGGGGCCTCTTCCGGCTCGGGATTGCGGAAGGTGTTGACGCCGATGATCGGCAGGCTGCCATCGTGCTTTTTGTGCTCGTAGAGCAGGGATTCGTCCTGGATCCGGCCGCGCTGGTAGCCGGTTTCCATCGCCCCCAGCACCCCGCCGCGCTCGGCGAGGCGGTCGAACTCGGCCAGCACCGCTTCCTCGACCAGATCGGTCAGTTGGTCGAGCAGGAACGCGCCCTGGTTGGGGTTCTCGTTGCGGGCCACGCCCCATTCGCGGTTGATGATGAGCTGGATCGCCAAAGCGCGCCGCACCGATTCGGCGGTCGGGGTGGTGTAGGCCTCGTCATGGGCGTTGGTGTGGAGCGAATTGCAGTTGTCGTAGATCGCGATCAGCGCCTGCAACGTGGTGCGGATGTCGTTGAAATCGACCTCCTGGGCGTGCAGCGAGCGGCCCGAGGTCTGGATGTGGTATTTCAGCTTCTGCGAGCGCTCGCAGGCGCCGTATTTGTCGCGCAGGGCGATCGCCCAGATCCGGCGGGCGACCCGGCCGATCACCGCATATTCCGGGTCCATCCCGTTGGAGAAGAAGAACGACAGGTTGGGGGCGAAATCGTCGATGGCGAGGCCGCGCGCGAGGTAGGATTCGACGTAGGTGAAGCCGTTGGCCAGGGTGAAGGCCAATTGGGTGATCGGGTTGGCCCCGGCCTCGGCGATGTGGTAGCCCGAGATCGACACCGAATAGAAATTGCCGACCCGGTGACGGACGAAATAATCCTGCACGTCGCCCATCATCTTGAGGGCGAAATCGACCGAGAACAGGCAGGTGTTCTGGCCCTGGTCCTCCTTGAGGATATCGGCCTGAACGGTGCCGCGCACGGTGGAAAGCACCCAGGCGCGGATCTTGTCCTCCTCCTCCTCGGTCGGGGCGCGGCCATTGTCGGCGCGGAAGCGGGCGAGCTGCTGGTCGATCGCGGTGTTGAAGAACATCGCCAGCAGGATCGGCGCCGGGCCGTTGATGGTCATCGACACCGAGGTTGACGGCGCGCACAGGTCGAAGCCGTCATACAGCGCCTTCATGTCGTCGAGGGTGGCGACCGAGACGCCGGAATTGCCGACCTTGCCGTAGATGTCCGGGCGCTCGTCGGGGTCGCAGCCATACAGCGTCACCGAATCGAACGCGGTGGACAGCCGGGTGGCGGCGGCGTCACGCGACAGCAGCTTGAAGCGGGCGTTGGTGCGGGCCGGGTCGCCCTCGCCGGCGAACATCCGGGTCGGGTCCTCGCTCTCGCGCTTGAAGGCGAACACCCCGGCGGTGAAGGGAAACGCCCCGGGCAGGTTCTCCTTCAGCAGCCAGCGCAGCAGCTCGCCCTGGTCGCGATAGGGCGGCAGCGCCACCTTGCGGATCGGGGTGCCGGACAGCGAGGGCTGGGTCAGCCGGGTGCGGATTTCCTTGTCGCGGATCCGCACCACATATTCCTCGCCGCCATAGCTGGCGGCGACCTCCGGCCATTGGTCGAGCAGGCGGCGGCAATGCGGGTCGAACCCGGCCTCGTCGGCGGCGAGCAGGCGTTCGACCGCGCCGGTGTCCTCGCCGGCGGCGGCGAGGCGGTCGCGGGCGTGGGCCAGCCCCTGGCGCGAGCGGGCGATCTCGACCTGGGCCTCGGCGCGGCGGCGATAGGCCCGCACCGTCTCGGCGATCTCGGCCAGGGCGCGCGCGCGGGCCGGCGGCACGATCGCCGCGCCGAGGGTCGAGGCCGGCCCGGCCGGGCGCGGCAGCCGGCTGGGGCCGAGCGGCAGCCCGCGTTCGGCCAGGGCGTCGCGCAAGGCGTGGTACAGCGCGGTGACGCCGTCATCGTTGAAGCGCGACGCCACCGTGCCATAGACCGGCATCGCCTCGGGCAGGCGGTCGAAGGCGGCGCGGTTGCGCTGGACCTGCTTGCGCACGTCGCGCAGGGCGTCCTCGCCGCCCTTGCGGTCGAACTTGTTGATCGCCACCAGATCGGCATGGTCGAGCATGTCGATCTTCTCAAGCTGGCTGGCGGCGCCGAATTCGGGGGTCATCACATAGAGCGACAGATCGCCCAGCCCGGCCACCGCCGAATCCGCCTGACCGATGCCGGGGGTTTCGACCAGGATCAGGCCGAAGCCGGCGCGGCGGCACAGCGCGACGATCGCCGGCAGCGACGGCGGCACCTCGGACCCCGCCCCCCGGGTGGCGAGCGAGCGCATATAGACCGGCCCGCCCAGCGCGTTCATGCGGATGCGGTCGCCGAGCAGCGCCCCGCCGGTCTTGCGCCGCGACGGATCGACCGCGATCACCGCGATCGGCAGGTCGGGACAATCGAGGCGGAAGCGGCGGATCAGTTCGTCGGTCAGCGAGGATTTGCCGGCGCCGCCGGTGCCGGTGATGCCGATCACCGGCACCCGGGGCGCCTCGGCCGCCAGCGCCGCCAGCCGGGCCGGGTCGAGCCCGCCGGCCTCGATCGCGCTGATGACCCGGGCGAGGCCGAGCGGATCGGCGGCGGAAACCGCGTCGAACGATTCGGGCAAACAGCGGCGCGGCGGCGGCCCGGCCCGCTCCAGCAGGTCGGCGATCATCCCTTCCAGGCCGAGGCGCTGGCCTTCCTCGGGCGAATAGATCCGGGCGATGCCATAGGCTTCGAGGGCGCGGATCTCGTCGGCGACGATCACCCCGCCGCCGCCGCCGAACACCTTGACCTCGCCCGCCCCGGCGGCGCGCAGCCGGTCGATCATGTAGCGGAAGAATTCGAGATGGCCGCCCTGATAGGAACTGACGGCGATGCCCTGGGCGTCCTCCTGGATCGCCGCCGCGACGATCTCCTCGACCGAGCGGTTGTGGCCAAGATGGATCACCTCGGCGCCCAGTTGCTGCAACAGCCGGCGCATGATGTTGATCGAGGCGTCGTGGCCGTCGAACAGACTGGTGGCGGTGACGAACCGCACCCGTGCCGCCGTCCGGATCTCCTGGCCCGACTCCTGTCCATCCAGCATCTCTTGGCGCTCCTTCCTGCCGTCGATCTCAACCAGACCGCAGGTTAGGGCCGCCGCCCGCGCCGAATCGATGTCGCTTCCCGCCAGCGCGGTTGAATTATTTTGCCAGTGGAGGCGGAAGGAAAAACCAAAACGCAGGGCTCTGCCCTGCACCCGCCAAGGGCCGCAAGGCCCTTGGATCCCTTTCCTTGACCTTCGCGCGGCAAACACCCGCGCCCAAGCTGAAAGTCAGCTCCGCGCTCGACCACCAAGGGGTTCCAAGGGGCTTGCGGCCCTTGGCGGGCGTGGGCGGAGCCCACTTTCCGGCGGCGGCCTCAGCTCGCCTTGACGCCGCCGAGGTATTTTTCGACCTCGCGGCGCAGGGCGTCGGCTTCGCGGGTCAGGATGTCCGACGCGCCGAGCAGCTTCTGCGCCGCCGTGCCGGTTTCCGCCGCCGCCTCGTTGACCGAGGAGATGTTGCTCGACACCTCGTTCGAACCGACCGCCGCCTCCTGGACGTTGCGGGCGATCTCGCGGGTGGCGGCGCCCTGCTGTTCGACCGCCGCCGCGATCGCGGTCGAGATCTCGTTGATGTTGGCGATGGTGGCGACGATGCCCTCGATCGCGCGCGCGGCCTGTTGCGACGCCGCCTGCATTTCCTCGACCTCGCGGCGGATGTCGTCGGTCGCCTTGGCGGTCTGGGTGGCCAGCCCCTTGACCTCGTTGGCGACCACGGCGAAGCCCTTGCCCGCCTCGCCGGCCCGCGCCGCCTCGATCGTCGCGTTCAACGCCAGCAGATTGGTCTGCGAGGCGATGTCGTTGATGAAATTGACCACGTCGCCGATCTTCTGCGCCGCCGAGGACAGGCCCTTGACGGTTTCGTCGGTGTGGCGGGCCTCGTCGCTGGCCTGGCTGGCGGTCTGGGCGGCGCGGGCGACCTGCTCGCTGATGGCGTTGGTCGAGGCGGCCAGTTCCTCGGTGGCGGCGGCGACGGTCTGGACATTGGCGTTGGCCTGGGCCGCGGCGGCGGCGGCGGCGTTGGCCCGCTCGCTGGTGCGGGTGGCGGTGCCGGCCAGCATCTGCGACGAACCGCGCATCTCGCCCGCCGCCTGCCCGACGGTGGACACCACCCGCTCGATCGTCGCCTCGAACGCGGCGGTGAGCTGGTCGCGCCGCTCGGCCCGGCGGGTGCGGGCCTCGACCTCGCTCTGGCGCTCGGCGGTCAGGCGGTCGCCCTCGATCAGGTTGTTCTTGAACACCTCGACCGCGTCGGCCATCTCGCCGATCTCGTCGCCCCGGCCGACCCCGGGCACCGTCACCGTCAGATCGTGATGGGCCAGCCGGCGCATCGCCTCGGTCATCCCGCGCACCGGCCCGGCGATGCCGGCGACCATCGCCAGCCCGATGGTCAGGCAGCCCGCCGCCGCCGCGACCAGACCGGCCACGATCCACCACAGCGCCGAGCGGTAGATCGCCGCCCCGGCCTCGGCCGCCTTGCGCCCCTCGCGATCGTTGAGCGCCACATCCGCGTTGAGCTTGGCCCGCAGTTCGGTGAAGGCGTCGAAGCCGGGACCGCGCAGGAACAGCGCCACCGCCCCGGCCTCGTCGCCGGCCAGGGCCAGTTCGCGCATCCGGGCGCCGGACTCGCGATAGCGTTTCCAGGCGTTGTCGGCGGCATCGACCATCGCCCGCTCCTCGCCCGGGGTGACCATCGGCTCGTAGGCCTGCCGCATCCGGGCGATCTCGCGCTCGGTTTCGTCGATCGGGGCCAACGCGGCGCGGCGGTCCTCGTCGCTGGTGGCGAACAGCAGCCGGGCCTCGAACAGCCGGTAGCGTTCGATCAGCTTGGCCATCTGCCCGACCGCCACCGTGCTGGGCAGCCAATTGTCGCGGACATCCACCGCCGACGCGTTGACCCGGTCGAGCCGCTCGATCGCGAACAGCCCGAGGGCGAGAGTCAGCAGCAGCACCAGGGCGAACGCGCCCAGCACCTTGGTCCGAATCGAGAAATCGTCAAAACTGGCCATCACGGCATTCCCCTTCTCCGGCGCCTCCCCGCCGGGACGCGGCCCCCCGGTGGTGGCGTTTCCGGGCCTGTCCTGCCTTTTAGGGCGATCGGACAGACCCCTTGGCGTTACCTTAGATATGAAGCGGCTAATAACTATTGAAGGGGAGTCCCCCCGGAAGAAATAGGAAAAAAGGCCGGAGCGGTGCCGGCCCGGCGCGGTTGACCCGCCCGCCGCCACCGCCCATATCCCGGGATCGTCGTCTCCGTCCGAGGATTGCCCGCCATGCCCGAGTCCGCCGCCGCCCCCCTGGTCGATCTCGCGGGGGTCCGTCTCGGCCTGGGGGCCGGCGCCGGGCGGGTCGAGATCCTGCGCGGGATCGATCTCGCCGTCGCGGCGGGGGAGAGTCTCGGCATCGTCGGGCCGTCCGGCTCGGGCAAATCGACCCTGCTGATGGTGATCGCCGGGCTGGAGCGGGCCGAGGCCGGCCGGGTGGTGGTCGCCGGCCAGGACCATGCCGGACTCGACGAGGACGGGCTGGCCCGGCTGCGGCGCGACCGGATCGGCATCGTGTTCCAGTCGTTCCACCTGATCCCGACCATGACCGCGCTGGAAAACGTCGCGGTGCCGCTGGAGCTGGCCGGGCGCGCCGACGCCTTCGCCGAGGCCGCCGGCTGGCTCGACCGGGTCGGGCTGGCGGCGCGGCGCGACCATTACCCCTCGCGCCTGTCGGGCGGCGAGCAGCAGCGGGTGGCGCTGGCCCGCGCCCTGGTCGCCCGCCCGTCCCTGCTGCTGGCCGACGAGCCGACCGGCAATCTCGACGGCGCCGCCGGCCGCGCCGTCGCCGACCTGCTGTTCGGGCTCAATGCCGAGTTGGGCACCACCCTGATCCTGGTCACCCACGATCCCGCTTTGGCCGCCCGCTGCCACCGGGCGGTGCGGGTCGCCGACGGCAGGCTCGCGGCGGAGCCCCGGCCGTGAGCGCGGTACCGCTGGCGCTGGCGCTGCGCCTCGCCCGGCGCGAGCTGCGCGGCGGGCTGCGCGCCTTCCGCCTGCTGGTGGTCTGCCTCGCCCTCGGCGTCGGTGCGATCGCCGCCGCCGGCTCGCTGCGGGCGGCGGTCGAGGCCGGGCTGGCCGGTCAGGCCCGCGCCCTGGTCGGCGGCGACCTCGCCTTGTCCCAGCCCTCGGTGCCGCCCGAGCCCGCCCAGCGCGCCTTCCTCGACCGGCTCGGCCGGGTCGGCGCGGTGACCGAACTGCGCGGGATGGTGCTGCATGGCGATGACCGCCTGCTGGTCGAGGTCAAGGCGGTCGATCCGGCCTATCCGCTGGTCGGCGCCGTCGCCCTCGCCCCCGACCAGAGCCTGGCCGGGGCGCTGGAGCGCCGCGACGGCGTATGGGGCGCGGTGGCCGAGCCGGCCCTGCTGGCCCGGCTCGGCCTCAGCCCCGGCGACCGCATCGGCCTGGGCGACGCCACCCTCGAACTGCGCGCGGCGCTGACCCGCGAGCCCGACCGCCTCGCCGCCGCGATCGGGTTCGGCCCCCGTCTGATGATCGCCGAAGCGGCGCTGGCCGATACCGGCCTGTTGCGTCCCGGCAGCCTGACCCGCCATTCCCTCCGCCTCGTCCTGCCCGAGGGCGCCAGCCCGGCCGAGGCCCGTGCCGCGATCGCCGCCGCCTTTCCCCAGGCGGCGTGGCAGGTGCGCGACACCGCCGAGCCCGCCCCCGGCCTCGGCCGCTTCCTCGACAGCGTCGCCGCCTTCCTGACCCTGGTCGGGCTCGGCGCCCTGCTGATCGGCGGCATCGGCGTCGCCAACGCCACCCGCGCCTATCTCGACGGACGGGTCGCCACCATCGCCACCCTCAAATGCCTCGGCGCCCCGGCCGGGCTGATCCTCGCCACCTATCTCTGCCTGATCGGCGCCCTGGCCGGGCTCGGCATCCTGCTCGGCCTCGCCGCCGGGGCGCTGACCGTGCCGGCCTTCGCCGCCTTGGCGATCGACGCCCTGCCGCTGCCGCCCGGCGGCGGGTTCTACCCGGCGCCGCTGGCGCTGGCGGCCGGGTTCGGCGCCCTCGCCGCCCTCGCCTTCACCCTCGGCCCGCTCGGCCGCGCCCGCCGCATCCCCGCCCTCGCCCTGGTCCGCCTCCACGCCGTGCCCGATGGCGACGAACGCCGCCGCCCCGACCGCGCCACCCTCGCCGCCGTCGCCCTCGCCGCCGCCGCCTTGGCCGGGCTGGCGATCGCCACCTCGCCCACGCGCGGGCTCGCCGCCGGCTTCGTCGCCGCCTGCTGCGTGCTGCTGGTGCTGCTGCGCGGCCTCGCCTGGGGGCTGGCCCGGCTCGCCGCCCGGCTCAACCGCCGGCCGCGCCGCTGGCTCGGCCCGCCCGCCCGCCTCGCCCTCGCCGCGCTGGCCCGGCCCGGCTCGGCCCTGCCCGGGATGATGCTGTCGCTCGGGCTCGGGCTTGCCCTGCTCGCCACCCTGGCCCTGGTCGAGGCCAATCTGGGCGAGGCGTTCGGCCGCCGCCTGCCCGATACCGCCCCCGGCTGGTTCTTCATCGATCTCCAGCCCTCCCAGGTCGCCCCGCTGCGCGCCCTGGTCGCTGGGATTGATCCCACCGCCCGGCTCGACACCGCGCCGATGGTGCGCGGCCGCATCGCCGCGATCAAGGGCGTGCCGGTCGAGTCCGCCGCGATCGCCCCCGACGCCGCCTGGGCCGCGCGCGGCGATCGCGGCCTGTCGATCGCCGCCACGCCCCCCGCCGGCAGCCGGATCGTCGCCGGGCGCTGGTGGCCGGAGGATTACGCCGGGCCACCGCTGGTGTCGCTCGACCGGACGGTGGCCAAGGGGTTCGGGGTCGGGATCGGCGACCACCTCACCCTCAACGTGCTCGGCCGCGAGATCGAGGTCGAGATCGCCAGCCTGCGCGAGATCGACTGGGCCAGCCTGTCGATGAACTTCGCCATCCTGCTGTCGCCCGGCAGCCTCGACGGCGCGCCCTATTCGGTGATCGCCACCCTGCGCGCCGCCGACGCCCCGGCGCTGGCGATCGAGCGCGCCGCCACCGCCCGCTTCCCCTCGCTCAGCGCGATCCGGGTGCGCGAGGCGATCGAGACCGCGCGCGGGGTGATCGACCGCGCCGATCAGGCGGTGCGCGCCACCGCCCTGCTGACCCTCGCCGCCGGAATTCTGGTGCTGGCCGCCGCCGTCACCGCCGGCGCCCGCCGCCGCGGCTGGGAGGCGGTGCTGCTGAAGAGCCTCGGCGCCAGCCGGGCCCAGATCCGCCGCGCCACCCTGATCGAGTTCGGCCTGATCGGCCTCGCCGCCGCCTTCGCCGCCACCCTGGTCGGCGAGGCCGCCGCCTGGGCGCTGCTGACCCTGGTGATGAAGCTGCCCTGGTCGCCGCTGCCGCTCCACGCCTTGATCCCGGTCGGCGCCGGACTGGGGGCGACCCTGGTCGCCGGCCTCGCCGCCAGCCGCCACGCCCTCGCCCAACCGGCGGCGCGGCTGCTGCGCGAGGAATAAGCGGGGAAGGCTCTCTTCGCGGGCTCCGCCCGCACCCGCCAAGGGCCGCACGGCCCTTGGAACCCCTTGATGGTCGGGCGCGGAAAGGCCGGTCAGCTTGGGCGCGGGCGTTGGTCGCGCGAAGGGCAAGGAAAGGGTTCCAAGGGCCTTGCGGCCCTTGGCGGGTGCGGGCGGAGCCCGCGAATCCTCCGACGTCACCAGTTTCACTTGGCGACGACACCTCAACTTCCGCGACAATGACAAGCCTAATATATAGACAGCTCGGCATGTTCTTTAAATCTAATGGATAAGTTTGAGATCCATTTAACAATTGCCCGTCGATATCCTGACTTATATCTTTCGTGGCGAGCGGCATTCCCCTTGCCAAGAGAAACGGACCGATGGCCGTCCGTTCGTTGCGTGGCGGAACGGGGGAGAGCTCACGGGAAAATATGTGCCGGGGGGCACCATGTCATTTCGCTACGCCATTTACCCGGCGGTGTCCTTATTCGCTTTGGCGATCGCCCTGTCCCCGCGACCGGGCCTGGCGACGACCTGCGTGGCGGACAGCAACGGCACCATCAGCACCGCTTGCGACAGTAACTATGTCGTGGGGGCGTCGAGAACCCAGATCACCAACACGACCACCATTTCACCGTCCCTCTATACGGCCGTTAAGGTCGATAATGGCGTGGTTCTCGGCACCCTCACCAACACCGGGAGCATCTCCGCGCCTCAGGGCTTTGTAAACAATTCGACCCTTGGCACCCTCATTAACCAAGGACGGATTCAAGCGGACCCGGGAGTTATCCGTAACAACAGCATCATTGGCACGATCAACAACTCCGGCACCATCAGCGGAGTCTCGGGCATATTAAACTACGGCAGTATTTCTCAGATCGTCAATTCCGGCACCATCAGCGCCTACACGTTCCTCACGGGCTATGGAACGGTTGGCTCAATCATCAATTCAGGCACCATCAGCGGCTATATTCTCAGCCCATCCGCCGACCTGACCATCGCCGGCGGCAATGGCACGATGGGCACATTTTCGGGGGGGGATATCGACGCCCCGGGGGTCACCTTCACCGGCGGCACCCTGGCCCTGGCCGAGAATGTCACCGTGGGTTCCGGCACGGTTCTCAACAGCGGCGCCGCCCTCTCTTTGCCGTCCAGGCAGACCATCACCGGTAACTACACCCAGACCTCGGGCACCCTGACGGTGGTGGACAACGGACTGGTGGTGACCGGCGCGGCGGACTTTGGCGGTGGCGCGGTGGGGGCAGGCTCGACCGGCAATTATCTGGCCGGCAGCCCGACCACCCTGGTCAGCGCCACCAGCCTGACCGTGACCGGCACCCAGTTCTTCTTACCCGATAAGGTGGTGGGCAGCGTCGCCGTCAGCGGCAACAATCTGGTGCTGTCCGCCCTCAACGATTACATCGGCGGCACCCTCGCCAGTCTGACCAACAGCGGCACCCTTTCCGGGATGGCCACCCCCGTCTACATCGCTTCGACCGGCAGGCTGGGGACGCTGACCAACACCGGCACCATTTCCGGCACCGCCTATGCCATCGAAAATCTGGGCAGCCTGGGGACGATCAGCAACTCCGGCCTGATCGACGGCAACATCGCCAGCGCCAGCACCCTGACCATCGGCGGCGGCAGTGGTACGACGGGCACCCTGCGCGGCGGCAGCATCGTCGCGGCCGGGGTCAATTTCTCCACCGGCACCCTGGCGCTGGCCGACAACATCATCGCGGGATCCGGTGCCGGCACGGTCAGCAACACCGGCGCCGTGCTGGCTCTGGCCAACCCCGTCACCATCGATGGCAATTACCGGCAGAGCGACGGCACCCTGGCCATGGGCGCCTCTGGCGCGCTGCTGATCAGCGGAAGGGCCTCCATCACCGGTGGCGAAGTGACGGCCAGCCTGACCTCGTCCGCCAATTATGTGGTCGGCGAGTACCGGACCCTGATCAGCGCCGGCGGGGCTTCGTCCTACGACGGCCTTAATTCCTCGATCAGCGGCCCGGCCGGCCTGAGGATGGGCACCACCGTCATCGGCAACAATTACCTGGTTTCCTACGCCAACGACTATATCGGCGGCACCCGGAACAGCGTGACCAACACCGGCGTGATCTCGGGGGTCACCACCGGCGTCCATGTGGCCGCCACCGGCAGCCTGGGCAGCCTGACCAACACCGGCACCATTTCGGGCTCCGCCTATGCCATCCACAATCTGGGCAGCCTCGGTCTGATCGCCAATTCCGGGCAGATCAGCGGCAATATCGCCAGTTCCTCCGACCTGACCCTTGCCGGCGGTTCCGGCGGAACCTTCGGGACCTTCACCGGCGGCACCATCCAGGCCGCCCATGTCACCCTGACATCGGGCTTCCTGTGGCTACGGGACGCGGTGTCCGGCACCGTCGTCAACCACGGCGCCACCGTCAAGCTGGACAGCGCGGTGGCGGTCAGTGGCGATTACAGGCATACCGGCGGCGGAATGGTGATCGCCGTCAGCAGCGGCGGCACCTATGGCTATCTGACGGTGTCGGGGGCGGCGACGGTGACCGACACCGCCATCACCATTTCCGGCACCGGCCTGACCGTGGGCCAAACCTTCACCATCGTGCGCGCCACCACCGGCAGTTACAGCAACAACACCGCGATGGTCATCGGCACGTCGGGCCTGAGCGCCTCGTTGTCCACCATTGGCAACGACCTCGAGGTCACCTTGAGACAGGCGTTGGACGTCTATCGCGGCCTCGGCCTGATCGGCGGAGCCAATGCCGCCAATGTCGGCGGGGCGCTGGACGTGCTGGCGCTGGCGTCCTCCACCTCGACCGACATGCAATCGATCCTCACCACCATCGGCGGCCTGCCGACCCCCACGGCCAAAGCGACGGCGATCAAGCAACTGGCCCCCGCGCAGACGACCCCCTCCACCCAGATGGGCAACACCGCCGCCCTGGCGGTGCTGGGCGCGGTGGAACAGCACCAGCAGACGGCGATGGCCTATGATCCGGTCTCCGGCATGGCGGCGGGGTCCGAGGGCCTCGGCAACAGGCTGTGGGGCCAGGTGTTGGGGGGCGGCGCCATTCGTGGCCGCACCGCCGAGGCCGACGGCTTCCGCATCAGCGAATTCGGGCTGGCCTCCGGCATCGACCACCAGTTCACCGAACGGGCGCTGGGCGGCGTGGCGCTGTCCTGGGTCCGGGCCTATGCCAACGGCACCGACGGTTCGACCAGCAATTCCACCCTCGATTCCTACATGCTCACCGGCTATGGCACCTATCGCCTGGGGGCGCTGTTCTTCGACGGTCAGACCGGGGTGGGATACAACCGCTTCCATCAAAACCGCCAGATCGCCTTCCTGGACCGCACCGCCACCGCCGATTTCGACGGGATGCAGTATCTGCTGCGCGGACAGGCCGGCTATGACCTGCCGCTGCAAGGCGGCTGGAAGGTGACGCCGCTGGCCGGGCTGGCCTATCTGCACACCATCAGCGACGGCTACACCGAAAGCGGCGCCGGCGCGGCCAATCTGGCGGTGCGGCGCCAGGGCATGATCAGCCTCAATCACGATCTCGGCGCCAAGCTGACCTGGAGCGTCGATACCGCGATCGGCAATTTGCGCCCCGAGCTGCGGGCCGAATGGGTGCATGACTATCGCCAAGCGGCGGTCACCACCGCCGCCTCGCTGGAAGGCGCCGGCTTTGCCACCTCGACCGCGCGCAACAGCCCCGATGGGGTGCAACTGGGCTTGGCCGCCACCCTCGACGGCCCCGACGCCCTTGGCGTCCGGGTCGAATATAACGGCGAGATGCGGGCCAAATATCAAAGCCATGTCGGCATGGCCAAAGCCATCTGGGGCTTCTGAGGACAAGGGGAGGAGGATTCGCGGGCTCCGCCCGCCCCCGCCAAGGGCCGAAGGCCCTTGGATCCCTTTCCCTGCCCTTCGCGCGGCCACCTCCCGCGCCCAAGCTGAAAAGCCTGTCGGCGGACGACCACCCACGCCCGCCAAACTGTCACGCCCATGAAATAATCGCCTGCTCAGGTTTGTGCCTGAGAAAGCGGCAAATCGCAGCGGAGGCCGGGGACCCCCCGTTCCCCACCTCTTATCCGGTCTTTACCCCCCGGCTTATCCACAGAACCCGGGGATAAGTCAGGAAGCCTCCCCTATCCCGCACCAGCGTTGCCGCGCCTGCGAAGGCGACAGGTCGAACCAGCGGGTGGCGGCGCGGGTAAAGGCCGACAATTCCGAGTATCCCAGGAAAAAAGCGAGATCCGACAACGGGATATGCGGCTGGCGCAGATAGGCGGCGGCCAGCTCGCGCCGGACCTGATCGACCAGATCGGAAAAAGCCAGCCCGCAATCGGCGAGGCGGCGTTGCAGGGTCCAGCGCGCCATCCCCAGCGCGGCGGCGACGGTTTCGACCCGGGCCTCGCCCTCGGGCAGCCGGCTGCGGATCTCGGCCCGCACCCGGTCGAGCAGCGGGGTGTGCCCGGTGCCGCCGGCCAGCGCGATCAGCCTTGCCCGCAATTCGGTCAGCCGGCCCAGATCGCCGCCCGGCATCCGCCGCCCCAGGTCGCGGGCGCGCAGCACCACCGCGTTGGTGCGCTGGCCGAAATGAACCGGGGCGTCGAACGCCTTGTCGTGATCCCGCCACGCCTCGGGGCGGGGATGCTCCAGCCACACCTCCTCCGGCGCCCAGGCCGGGCCGAGGCAGGTGCGGACCACGTTGGCGAACATCCCCATCGTCAGCTCGGCATCCTGGCGGCGGGCCAGGATGCTGCCGTCAAGGATGCGGTATTCCAGCCGCACCCGCTCGCCCTCGCTGGCGAAACGGGTCTCGGTCGCCTGCTGATGGAACGGGAACAGCTCGGCCAGCGCCTGCAACGCGCCGCCCAGCGTCGGCGCCGCCAGGGCGATTTCGCCAATCAGGCCAAGGGCCTGGGGCTGGAACTGCTGGCCGAACCACAGGCCGAAATTGTCGTTGCCGGTGTCGCCCGCCGCCAGTTCCATCATCGCGCAATAGGCGCCGAGGTCGAGCGGCAGCACCGGATCGCCCAGCCGTTCGCCGGGAATGCCGACCTGTTCGAACACCGCCTCGGCATGGCCGCCATGGCGGCCGATGAAACCGGCCACCCCCGAGGCGGCCGCCGCCAGAATGTTGCGCTGCTCGGCCCCGCCGTCGCGATTCGGCCGCCGCTGTCGGATCGATCCCATCGCCTGTCCTCCTTCGCCGGAGTCCAAGCAAACGGTGGGCCAGGGAATCGCCGCTTGGGCTCAGGGGCGGCCGGACCCGGGGGCGCGACGGCCGAGCGCCCGCCCCGATGTCAGCCCCAGGCTGAGCGCCAGCACCGCCGCCGCGTAGATCATCTCGCTCCACAAACAGACCGCCACCAGCAAACAGACGGCGCTCGCCACCACGCCCAGTGGCCTGTTCCGCTTCGGCAGCAGGCGCAGCGAGGACAGCGAGGCCATCAGATAGATCGAAATGAAGATGCCGTTGGCGCTCGACAGCAGCTTCTCGATTTTTATGTCACAGCTGAACTTCAGGACGATCGTCAGGGCGATCACCATCACCACCAACAGGATGGCGACGATCGGGGAATCCCCGTCGTTCCGCGTCGAGAACAAACGCGGGATCGCCCCCTCTTCGCTCAAACTGGTCAGCAGCCGGGCGAAGCTGACGATGTAGAGGTTGACCGCCCCCAGACAGGTCACGAAGCCGACGAATCCGATCACGCGCGAACCGGCGGCCCCAAAAGACTGGCTGATGACCGTCGGCAGGGAGGCGATATTTTTTTCCTCGCTGCCGAACGCGGCATAATTCAGCACCGAATAACAAAGCAGCCCATACAGCAGGATGGTTACCAAGATCGAAATCGAGACGGTGCGGGGGAAGTCCCGTTCCGGATTCCTGAAGTCCGGGGCGATATGGGCGACGGCCTCGATCCCCACGAAACACCAGAAAATGACCCCCATCGACCGGGCCGTCTCGATCAGGTCGAACCGGGCCCCCTCGTCGAACACCCGGAAGCCGGTCTCATTGACGAACAGGCCGGCATAAATCACCAGCCCGAGGATCAGGGCGGTGATCGCCGTAAGGGCGAATTGGATGTTCCCGACCATCGAGATATGAAAAAAATTGATCGCGAGGATCAATCCCAACATGACGAAGCAAAGATACGGCACCGATGACAGGTCAAGGCCGAAACAGAAGGCCAGATAACTCGCCCCCGTCACGATCAACACCGGCGGTCCGACCGGGATCACCGACAGATACAAGATCGAGATGCTTCTGGAAATTCGGTCCCCGAACGCCAGCCTGACGAAATGGGCGGTTCCCGCCGCGTGGGGATGGGCCTTCCCCAGCCAGGAAAACACGAACAGAACCGGCAGCATCAGCACCGTCATCGCGACCCAGGGAAGCCACGAATAATATCCGCTGATCGACGCCACGATCGCCGGAACGATGAAGACACCGGAACCGAGCAGGGCCGATATCAGGAAACCGATCCCTTGGTGCAGGCGTAACCCACCCTTCGCATCAGACATGCGCGTTCCCTGCCGTCAAATCGGGCGTCCCCGGGCGGCTCCCCCCGATGGGAGCGGCGGACACAACCAGCAAGATTGACGGCTGATTTGGACAGCCTTCCTTACGTGAATCAACGATTATTGCTGAAAGCGCGGCGAACGGGCTCAGGCGGGCGGCATCGCGTCGTCGAGCACCAGCTTGATCCGGCGATGGCGCCGGCCCTTCTTCTGCACGTTGGTGACGGTGATCGGGCCGACCTCGGCGGTCGAGCGGACATGGGTGCCGCCGCAGGGCTGGCGGTCGATCGCGCCGATCCGCACCACCCGCAGCCCCTCGGCCGAGGCCGGCGGCGGCGCGGCATCGACGGTGCGGACCAGGGGAACGGCCGCGTCCTGGGCGCACTCGATCACGATCGGCTCGTCGCGCGCCACCAGCTGGTTCAGCCGCCCGGTCAGCTCCGCGCGGTCGATCGTGTCTTCGAGGTCGAAATCCAGCCGGCCGTACTCGGGAAAGATCGCGCAGCCGGTCACCGGAGCGTCGATCGCGCTGCACAGCAGGTGCAGGCAGGTATGCATCCGCATCAGGCGATAGCGGCGCGGCCAGTCGATCCGGGCCACCACCCGCCGCCCGGTCAGCACCATCCCGGGCGGCGGCGTCACCACATGCAGGATCCGCAGCCGCCCCGGAATGTAGCGGGTGTCGGCGACCGGCAGGCACAGCCCGTCCTCGAACAGCAGGCTGCCGCTGTCGCCCGGCTGGCCGCCGCTTTCGGCGTAGAACACCGTCTGCTCCAGGCAGACGCCGCCGTCGCTCTGATCGACCACCACGGTCTCGATCTCGCTCAGGTAGGACTCGGCTTCAAACCGCTTGATGGTCGGAATGATCGACATGGCGTCCTCACTGTTCGCGGCCGGAGGGGGCGGGCATCACTTCGTCGAGGTAATCGGCGACATGGTCGTAGGCGAGACAGAGAATGCGGTCCGGCGCCCCGGTCTCCCGCGCCAGCTTGACCGCGCCGGCCAAGGTGGCGCCGCTCGACAGCCCCACCCCGATCGCTTCCCATTTCATCAGACTCCGCACGGTCTCGACCGCTTCGCCGTCGCTGACGCCGAGATAGCGGTCGACCACGCCGAGATCGAGGTTGGCCGGAACCTGACCGATCGCGATCGCCTGGATCCGGTGCGGCACGAACACGGCGCGGCGGTAGTCGCAGCCCTCCGGTTCGACCAGACAAACCCGAAGCTTCGGCCATGCCTGCTTCAGCGTCCGGCCGATCCCGGTGAGGTGGCCTCCCGATCCGGCGGCGGCGACGAAATAATCCAGGTCCAGGCCGCGAAACGCCTCGACGATCTCGCGCCCGGTCTCGCGGGCGTGGGTTTCGACGTTGACCGCGTTGACGAGCTGGTCCGGCATGAACCAGCCGGGATTTTGCCGCAGCAGCTCGCGCGCCAGCCCGAAATGGGCATCCCGCCCACGGCGGGACTCGGCCAGCCGGACCTCGGCGCCATAGGCTTCCAGCAGGCGGATCTTGCGCCGGCTGTAATTGTCGGGGACGACCAGCACCAGCCGGTAGCCGAACAAATTGGCCGCCAGCGCCAGCCCCAGTCCGGTATTGCCGCCGGTCCCCTCGATGATGGTCTGGCCGCTTCCACGGCGCAGCAGGCCGCGCCGTTCGGCGTCCAGGACCATGTTGACCGCGATCCGGACCTTGTGGCTGCCGCCCGGGTTCGTCTGTTCAAGCTTGAGGTAGAACGACGATTCGAGCGACAGCCCGCGCCGGAAGCGGTCCAGCCGCACCGTCGGGGTTCCGCCGACCAGCGCCAGGATGCTGTCGACGATGGCGGGCGGAGCGGGCGCCGGCCCAATCTGATTGAGGGATGTCATCCGATCCTCGACCTCAAGGCCGCCTCGGGCGGCGGCCGGTTGCCGGCCCCAGCCGGATCGGCCGGGGCGCCGATCCTCACAGCAGGACCACGCCGTCATGGCCGCGCCGCTCCAGCCCGCCCGGCGGAAAACCGCCCCACGCCGGCGACGGCGCCGGTTCGCCCGAACCGGCAAAGGACTGGCACAGCCGGTTGAGATCGAGCACCAGGACAGGGGCCCCGCCCTCCTCCATCCGCAGATGGACCCGTCCGGCGTGGGTGAGGACGGCGTCGAGCGCCGGCGCCCCAACCGACCAGACCAGCCGATCGCCCTCGCCGCCGATCCGACGGGCGGACAGGACCAGCAATTCGGCGCTGTCGTCGTTGATGATCGAAAACACCGGGACACGGGCCCCCTCGGTCTGGACGATCAGAGCGTTGTCGTGATGAACCACGCCCCGCACCGCCGCCGCCCGCTTCGGCCGCGCGATCTCGGCCCCGTTCCCTGCGCGGGGATGGCAGATCTGCAACTGGCTGACGATCAACACCTTGGAACGCGACGGAATGTCGGTGGTGACGGTGGCGTAGGGAGCGATGAAGCAATCGTCGCCGATGACGATGTTGCCAAGCAGCCGGGCATGACCGCCAACCTCGACCCGGTCGCCCAGCGTCGGGTGGCGCTTGCCGTCGGGATTGTTGGAAATGCCCCGCGCCCCCAGGATCGCGCAGCCGAGGATGTAGCAATCCTCGCCGATCACCGTGGTCTCGCCGATCACCGATCCCCAGCCATGGTCGATCACCAGTCGGGCGCCGATCCGCGCCGCCGGATGAAGGTCGATGCCGGTTTCCATGAAGGCCGCCGAGGACAGGCGGTCGGCATATTCCCGCCCACCGGCGAGGCAGGCATGCGCCAGCCGGTGCAGCATCACGCATTTGAAGCCGGGGCGGCTGCTGAGGATGATGTTGAGCCGCCCGCGCGAGGCCGGATCCTTCGCCTCGTAGGCGCGCAGGTCCGAGATAATCAGGCCGATGGTGCGATCATAGCCCTCCTCGTCCGCCCGCAACCGGGCGAGCGCCTCCGGCCCGACCAGCCGGAGCATTTCCATTCCGACGACGTCATGAATCTTTCTGACGAGTTTTTCCATGACAGGCGCTCCAGACGTTATTGGCCTCGTTTGGCGAAATAGAGCCCGACCAGACAGAT
Organism: Phaeospirillum tilakii; assembly: GCF_042683125.1. Lineage (NCBI taxonomy): Bacteria > Pseudomonadati > Pseudomonadota > Alphaproteobacteria > Rhodospirillales > Rhodospirillaceae > Phaeospirillum > Phaeospirillum tilakii. The sequence continues at coordinate 17,257 of NZ_JBHUIY010000021.1, read as the reverse complement.
CGCGATCCCCACGATCTGGCGGACGGTCAAAGTCTCGTGGAACAGGATCCAGGCATAGATCGCCGCCACCACCGGCTGCATCAGCACCAGCACCGACGACAGCGCGGCCGGCACCGGGCGCAGGCATTGCGCCAGCATCCCCTGCCCGACCACATGCGACAGCACCGCGAGCCCGACCAGCGGCGCCAGATCCTCCAGCCCCGCCGGCACCAGCCGCTGTTCCAGCAACAGCGCCAGCGGCACCAGGGTGGACAGGCAGCCGAGGCTGCTGAGATACAGGATCCGCCCCGGCCCGAAGCGGCGGCGCAGCCGGCTGACCAGCAGCAGATACAGGCCGTAGAACACCGCCGTCAGCAGCGCCAGCCCGTCCCCCAGCACCGACGAGGCCGAGGCCCGCAGCGAGGCCGACAACAGCAGGATGACCCCGCACAGGGTCAGCGCCAGCCCCGCCAGGAACGAACGGCGGATCCGCTCGCGATAGAGCAGCACCGACAGCGGCACCACCACGAACGGCACCAGATTGGCCAGCAGGTTGGCATTGGCCACCGTGGTGTAATGGAACGAGATGTTCCAGAACGTCAGGTCCAGCCCGAGCAGCGCCCCCGCCGCCCACAGCACCGCCAGATCGCGCCGCTCCAGCCGGGAGACGGCCCGGGGCGCCCGTCTGCGCTCCAGCGCGTCCCAGCCATGGACCAGCGGCAGGGCCAGCAGGATCCGCCACGCCCCGGTGGCGATCGGGTCGAGCGGACTGAGCTTGACGAAGATCCCGCCGGTGGCGAGGAAACACACCGCCAGGATCACCCCCGCCACCGCGATCGCGTCGGGAGAGGCCGGCTCGATCATGGCCGCGGACGACGAACTGTCGGAGGGACTCATCCTCGCTCCTTCCCGGCGGAAAACGCGCGCCGGAAAACCGGCAGACGACAGCTTGTGATTGTTTTACTCGTTGATTTGACTATCAAACAGCCGCATTGTCCGAATCAACGAAAACATTGTGTGGCAAACAATGTGGGTTCCCGACCTGAGAGGCCGTCATCCGGTCCGCTACCTCGCCATCGTCGAAGCCCTGGCCGAGGCCATCGCGCGGGGCGAATTGCGGCCGGGCGACCGCCTGCCGACCCATCGTGACCTGGCGTGGCGGCTCGGGGTCAATGTCAGCACGGTGACGCGCGCCTATGGCGAGGCGATCCGGCGCCATCTGATTTCCGGCGAGGTCGGCCGGGGCACCTTCGTGCTGTCGGAAAGCCGCGAGGCGATGCTGTTCGGGCTCGACGGCCCGGCGGCGGCCCCGGCGGCGGCGGGGACGATCGACCTGTCGGTCAACATTCCGGCCAGCCCCGACCCCGCCGCCGATGCCGCCGAGATGGAAGCCACCCTGGCCGATCTCGCCGCGCGGCAGCGTCTGGCCGGGGCGCTGGGCCATCCCACCGCCGCCCTGATCGCCCGGGCCCGGATCGCCGGCGCCACCTGGCTCGCCGCGCGCGGCCTCGACCTCCGGCCGGGGGACGTCATCCCCACCGCCGGGGCGCAACAGGCCCTGCTCGCGGTGCTGCTGGCCCTGTGCCAGCCGGGCGATCCGGTGCTGGTCGAGGACCTGACCTTCCCCGGGATCAAGGCGCTGGCCCGGCAACTCTCCCTGCCGCTGCACGGCGTCGCCACCGATGGCGAGGGCATCCTGCCCGACGCGCTCGACCGCGCCGCCCGCGCCACCTCGGCCCGGGTGGTGGTGCTGGTCCCGGCGTTGCAGAACCCGACCGGAGCGACGATGGGCGCGGCCCGCCGGCAGGCGGTGGCCGAGATCGCCCGCCGGCGCGGCCTCCAGGTGATCGAGGACGATGTCTACGGGATGCTGGCCGACACCCCGCCGCTGGCCCGGCTGCTGCCCGAGGCCTGTACCGTGGTGACCAGCCTGTCGAAATGCGTCGCCGGCGGCCTGCGCTTCGGCGTGATCGCCGGCACCAGCCCGGCGGTGCGGGCGGTCGCCGCCGAACCCCAGACCACGCTGTGGCCGCTGGCGCCGCTGATGGTCGAAATCGCCTGCCGCTGGCTGGAGGACGGTACCGCCCTGCGCCGGGCCGGCTGGCAACGCGAGGAGATCGCCGCCCGCTACCGGCTGGCCCGCCGCGCCCTGCCCGGCCGCCCCGACGGCGAGCCGCGCCCCAGCCCGCATGTCTGGCTGACCCTGCCGGCCGAGGAAACGGATCCGGCTGGCCTCTGCCGCCGGGCCGGGCTGGAGGTGGTGCCGGCGGCAACCTTCGCGGTAACGCGCGAGCCGCCCCCACGGATCCGGGTCAGCCTGACCGCCGCCGCCAGCCGCGCCGACCTCAGCCGCGCCCTCGACCGCCTCCACCGCCTCGGCGCGGCGTGGTCGGGGTAAAAGCGCGGAGGAAAAAGGGAAAACGCGGGCTCTGCCCGCACCCGCCAGGAGCCAGCGGCTCCTGGACCTGCTTCAATGGGAGTCAGCGGGACCAAGTGTTGTTAACCGTCACCGTCGCCCCGTCGCCCCCCACCGCGCTGCCCGCGCCGGTCGAGGTGATCGTGGTGTGGTGAACCGCCGACGGCGGCAACGCCGCCCGCAATTGCTCGACCAGCATCCGCAATTCGGCATCGTCACTCCAGGGCGGCACCGCCAGCGCGGTGCTCAACGCCCCCCGCCAATCCGCCGCCGCCGGATTCTGCTCCAGATGAGTCAGCGCCGCCACCGGCAACGCCGCCTCGCCCCCCAGCGCGGCCAGTCGCTTCTTGACCGCCGCATAGGCATCCTCCGCCGCCCGCGTCACCGTCTGCCGCGTCGCATCCCCCACCCCCGCCGCCAAAGCCGACAGCAAAATCCCCGTAATCGGTTCCATCCGTCAGTCCTCCCTGTGCTGCCCTGCCAGCCCCAGCGCGGCAAGATTGCTCTTCACGATACGAAGATGCGGGTGATCCGGCGGCAGAAAACGGATGCAAATCGCCAACGCCCGCTCAAACGCCGCCCGCGCCTCCAACAGATCGCCCAGATCTTGCAAGACCGAGCCGAGATTGTTGACATCGCGCGCCACCTCGGGATGGTCGGGGCCGTAGACCGCCTCGTCGATCCGCAACGCACGCTCAAACGCCGCTCGCGCACCCAACAGTTCGCCCTGAGCCCGCAAAACCTCGCCGAGATTGTTGACATCGGTCGCCACCCTGGGATGGTCGAGGCCGTAGATCGCCTCGTCGATCCGCAACGCACGCTCATACGCCAACCGCGCCCCCGACAGATCGCCCTGTCTCCGCAAGGCCCCGCCGAGATTGTTGACACGGATCGCCACTTTGGGATGGTCGGGACCGTAAGCGGCCTCGTCGAGCCGCAACGCACGCTCAAACGCCGCCTGCGCCCCCGACAGATCACCTAGCCCCCATGAGCATGCGCCGATATTATTGATGCAAGCTGCCACCTGGGGGTGGTCGAGGCCATATACCGACTCGCTGATCTGCAACGCCCGCTCATACGCCGCCCGCGCCTCCAACAGATCGCCCAGATCTTGCAAGACCGAGCCGAGATTGTTGACGTCACGTGCCACCTCGGGATGTTTGGGACCGTAGAACGCCTCGTCGATCCGCAACGCCCGCTCAAACGCCGCCCGAGCCCCCGACAGATCGCACAGATCCTGCAAGACCGAGCCGAGATTGTTGATGCAGGCCGCCACATGGGGATGGTTGAGGCCGTAGACCGCCTCGGCGATCCGCAACGCCCTCTCAGACGCCCCCCGCGCGCCCGACAGATCGCTGATTTGCCTGAGATGAACCCCGAGATTGTTGAGGAGCGGTGCAGCCGAGAGAGACTGCCGGCGATCAGCCTGATCGGCGAGATGACGGAGATGGACCTGCCAAGCCAACAGCGGCCCGGGCAGACCTATTTTGTTCTGTTGGAAAGCGACGCTCGCGGCGGCGGTTTCGATCCTGTCGGCCACCGTATCGGCCGACAGGGGGCGGGCGAAGGCGGCGATCAAGCGGTGCAGCCGAAGCGTGTCCTCGCCGCGTTCGATCAGGCCGGCATCGTCCAGCCGGGCCAGGGCTTCGCCCCACTCCTCCGCCCCGGCCTCGTCCCGGTCCAGAGCGCGGGCCAGCAGCCACAGCGGCACCGGCTCGCCCGGCGCGCACCAACTGGCATGGGTCAGGATCGCCCGGGCCAGGGCGTTGACCGGGTCGGCCGGATCGAGCCGGTCGAGCGACACCGCGAAGGTGCGGGCAACATCGACATCGTGTCCGGTCGGAGTCGGTTCGCCCACTTTGAGCGAGTGGTGCGCCAGCGGATCCGCCCGTTCCAATGCGGCGCAATAGGCGGCCGCCGGGGTTTGGTAACGGCGGAGATAGGAGCCGGCAAGATGAAGGGCCAGCGGCAGATCGCCAAGAACATCGGCGATTGAGTCCGCCTCGGCCTCGGTCAGGACGGGACGGAACCGGCGCAGCAGGGCGATGCTGTCGACACGGGCGAGATGGTCGAGCGGCAAAGCGGCGAAGCCGAGATCAAGCGGCCAGTCGCGCCGCCGGCTGGTGACGATCACCCGCACATCGCCGTGACGCGGCCGCCACTGGCGGAACAGCCCCGGATCCTCGCAATTGTCGAACACCACCAGACAGGGCCGGCCGTCCTGCCAACGCGACGCGACCTGGGCCAGTTGCTGGTCGAGGGGCAAGGCGGCATAGTTCGGGGCCAGATCAAGCCCGGCGCCGCAGGAGGCGATTTCGGCGGGCAGGGCTTCGGGCGAATCGCAAGACAGCCAGAACACCCCGCCAGCGAAGAACTGGCCATAACGGTAGGCCAGTTCGATGGCGAGCTGGGTCTTGCCGATCCCGCCGCAGCCGGTCAGCAACGGCCCGGGCGAGATCACCATCCCGTCGCCGCGCTTCAGCCCGGCGGCGGCCTCGGCCAGCGCCGCGTCACGACCGCCGAACAGCGGATTGGGAGCGAACGAGGCCGACAGACGCGACCCCGGCGGCAAGGACCCCGGCGCGGGAATTTGGTCCGGCCAAGTGTCCCACAGGGCACGGGCGGCGGCGATCACCTGCTCCGGCGCCGGAAGGATCGGGGCCTTCTGATAGTAATTATTGACGGTATTGACGGAACCAGCGCCCCCGTTCGCCGAACCGGCCCCGTGGGAGGTGATGTCCGTCCTCCCTGCCCCGCCTTCCGCCACCTTTGCGCCCCCGATCCGACGATGCCGCCTGCTTTGGTGAGGGCGGATAGGCTCTCATTCTACCCATTGATCGAGGCGAAACAATCCCGAACCCCATCCCCAAAACAACGGAGCATGCCGCCATGGATGCGCGGATCAAGTCCGCGCATGACGGTGGGGCCTGGGGAACGCCTCCGGCGGAAACCGAACAAAAAGAGGAGCCGCCCGAGAGCGACTCCCCTTAAATCGAAGCAGGTCCAGGAGCCGCTGGCTCCTGGCGGGTGCGGGCAGAGCCCGCGTTTTTACTCGCCTAAAACTTTTTTCTTCAGCAGGTCGTTGACGACACCGGGGTTGGCCTTGCCCTGGGTGGCCTTCATCACCTGACCGACGAACCAGCCGAGCAGGGTGACCTTGCCGGCCTTGACCTGCTCGACCTTGTCGGGGTTGGCGGCGATGATCTTGTCGACCTCGGCCTCGATCGCGCCGGTGTCGGTGACCTGCCGCAGGCCGCGTTCCTCGACCAGGGTGGCGGGGTCCTTGCCGGTTTCGACCATCAGGGCGAACACGTCCTTGGCGAGGCGGCCGGACAGGGTGCCGTCCTTGATCAGGTCGATCAGGGCGCCGAGGTTGGCGGCGCTGACCGGCGGGTCCTCGATGGTGCGGCCACTGGCGTTGAGGGCGGCGAAGAAATCGCCCATCACCCAGTTGCAGGCGGCCTTGGCGTCGCGGCCCTTGGCGACGGTCTCGAAGAACTCGGCCGAGGCCTTTTCCGCCACCAGCACGCCGGCATCGTAGGCGTTGAGGCCGTATTCGCTCATGAACCGCGCCTTCTTCTCGTCGGGCAGTTCGGGCAAATCGGCCTTGATCCGCTCGACCAGTTCGGCCGGGATCACCAGCGGCAGCAGGTCGGGATCGGGGAAGTAGCGGTAATCGTGGGCCTGTTCCTTCGAGCGCATCGAGCGGGTCTCGCCGCGCCCGGAATCGAACAGCCGGGTTTCCTGCTTGATGGTCCCGCCCGCCTCGTAGACCTCGACATGGCGGCGGGCCTCGTACTCGATCGCCTGCTGGACGAAGCGGATCGAGTTGACGTTCTTGATCTCGCAGCGGGTGCGCAGTTCGGTCGAGCCGACCGGGCGGACGCTGACATTGGCGTCACAGCGCATGCTGCCTTCCTGCATGTTGCCGTCGCAGGTGCCGAGATAGCGCAGGATCGAACGCAGCTTGGTGAGGTAGAGCCCCGCCTCTTCCGGGCTGCGCAGGTCGGGCTTGGAGACGATCTCCATCAGGGCGACGCCGGAGCGGTTGAGGTCGATGAACGACTTGGTCGGGTGCATGTCGTGGATCGACTTGCCGGCATCCTGTTCGAGGTGCAGGCGCTCGATGCCGACGGCGCGGGTGGTGCCGTCGTCGAGGTCGAGCAGGATCTCGCCCTCGCCGACGATCGGCTTGTCGAACTGGCTGATCTGATAGCCCTGGGGCAGATCGGCGTAGAAGTAGTTCTTGCGCGCGAACACGCTGGTCAGGTTGATCTGGGCCTTGAGGCCGAGGCCGGTGCGGACCGCCTGCTCGACACAGACCTCGTTGATCACCGGCAGCATGCCGGGGAAGCCGGCATCGACGAAGCTGACCTGGGTGTTGGGCTCGGCGCCGAACGCGGTGGCGGCGCCGGAGAACAGCTTGGCGTGGGAAATGACCTGGGCATGGACCTCCAGCCCGATGACCACTTCCCAGGCGCCGGTTTCGCCTTCGATCAGGTACGCCATCACACCCCCTCCGGCCGGGCGTCGAAGCCGGCGGCCTGTTCCATCACTCCGGCGACCCGGAACACGGTTTCCTCGTCGAACGGCCGGCCGATCAGTTGCAGCCCGAGCGGCAGCCCGTCGCCCGACAGGCCGGCGGGCAGGCTGAGGCCCGGCAGGCCGGCCAGCGAGGTCGGGATGGTGAACACGTCGTTGAGCCACATCGTCACCGGATCGGCCGGGCTGTCGTCGAGGCCGAAGGCCGGGGTCGGCGCGGTCGGGGTCAGGATCACGTCCACCCGCTCGAACGCCTGACGGAAATCCTCGGCGATCAGGCGGCGGACCTTCTGCGCCTTGGCGTAATAGGCGTCGTAATAGCCGGCCGACAGCACGTAGGTGCCGATCATGATGCGGCGGCGGACCTCGGGACCGAAGCCGGCGGCGCGGGTCTTGGCGTACATCTCGTCGAGGCTCTTGCCCGGCACGCGCTGGCCGAAGCGCAGCCCGTCATAGCGGGCGAGGTTCGACGAAGCCTCGGCCGGGGCGACGATGTAATAGGTCGGCAGGGCGTATTTGGTGTGCGGCAGGTCGATCTCGACCGGCTCGGCCCCGGCCTGACGCAGCCAGTCGATGCCCTGGTCCCACACCGCCTGGATCTCGGCCGACAGGCCGTCCGGGCGGTACTGGCGCGGAATGCCGACCCGCAGGCCGCGGATATCGCCGGTCAGCGCCGCCTCGAAATCGGGCACGGCGCGATCGACCGAGGTCGAATCCTTGGGATCAAAGCCGGCCATGCTGCCCAGCATCAGGGCGCAGTCGCGCACGGTGCGGGCCATCGGCCCGGCCTGATCGAGCGAGCTGGCGAAGGCGACGATGCCCCAGCGCGAGCAGCGGCCGTAGGTCGGCTTGATGCCGGTGATGCCGCAGAAGGCGGCGGGCTGGCGGATCGAGCCGCCGGTGTCGGTGCCGGTGGCGCCGAGCACCAGCCGCGCCGCCACCGCCGCCGCCGAACCGCCCGACGAGCCGCCGGGCACGAGGCGGGCCGAACGGTCGGAACGGCGGGTCCACGGATTGACCACCGGGCCGAAGGCGCTGGTCTTGTTGGAGGAGCCCATCGCGAACTCGTCGAGATTGAGCTTGCCGAGCGAGATCGCCCCGGCCGCCTTCAGCTTGGCCGAGACGGTCGATTCGTAGGGCGGGGTGAAGTCGCCCAGGATCTTGCTGGCGGCGGTGGTACGCACGCCCTCGGTACAGAACAGGTCCTTGACGCCGATCGGCAGGCCGTCCATCGCCCCGGCCTGCCCGCTTTTGCGGCGGGCGTCGGAGGCGGCGGCGGCGGCGAGGGCCGGCTCGGCGGTCTCGGTGATGAAGGCGTTGAGGGCGCGGTGGGCGGCGACCCGGTCGAGGAAGGCGCGGGTCAGCTCGACCGCGCTGGTTTCACCCCGGGCCAGCGCGTCGCGCGCCCCGGCCAGGGTCAGATCGGTCAGCGCGCTCATTCCACCACCTTCGGCACGGTGAAGAAGCCCTCGGCCGCCTCGGGGGCGTTGGCGAGGATCCGGTCGGCGATGCCGCCGTCATTGACGACATCGGGGCGCATCGGCAGGCCCTGGTCGGCCACCGAACTCATCGGGGCGACGCCGTCGGTATCGACCTCCGACAGTTGCTCGACGAAATCGAGGATCTTGGACAATTCGCCGGCGAGGGGAGCAAGCTCCTCCTCCGCCAACTCGATGCGCGCCAAAGTGGCAATGGCGCGGACGGCTGATATGTCCAGGGACATGGGCCTTGACGACTCCGAAAAAATCAGGCGGAGGCGGGACGTTAGCACCCGCTCCCGGCCGGCGCAACCGGAACCCGGCAGGCGGCCAGCCGGGTCAGGAACGGACCGATCAGCTCGCGCGGCGCCTTGCCGCAGGCCTGACGGAAGGCCAACTGGTCGCGCGGGCTCAGGTCTTCGAGCGGATCGAACCAGGCATGCAGCAGCAGGGCGAACTCGCCTTCCTCGAACGGGATCGGCTCGGCCGCCGGGTCGTGCTCAACCGCGTAGAAGGCGTTGGAGCCGAGGCTGACGGTGTTCTGGCGGTGCTGCATCAGTTTGATGAACCACTCGCGCCGCAGCTCGAAGCGGCGGAAGGATTCGGCGATGCGCAGCAGCACCTTCCAATAGACCGCCTTGATCGCGCCATCGTCGTAGAAGACATCCCAGGTGAAGGACGGCCCCAATTCCTCGCGCAGGGCGGCGATGCGGTCGCGGCACAGCGCGGCGTGGGCATCGGCCTCCTCGCCCAGGGCAAGGTGGAGGAAGTTGAACAGGTTGGCGATCAAAGCGCGGTCGAGCCGGCCGGTTTCGAACAGCGGATCGAGCGGATGCAGGATCAGCCGGCCGAAGGCGTTGGTGCGGCGGCTGTCGATCTCGGCGCTGGCGGCCTGGGCGGCGATCTCGGCGTAGGAACGCTGGTAGAAATCGTCGAAGGCGGCGGATTGCTTGAGCCCGGCGACGATCTCGATCAGCAGCGGCACCGGCAACGGCCGCCCCCCGGCGGCGCGCTCGGCCGCCTGCACCAGGGCGTCGAGCACGACGTTGGTGGTTTTGCGCAACTGATCCGGTCCCGCTTCGCCCATCGTCCCACTCCTGGCTGGCCGGGGGAGTATAAGGCCGTGATCGGGCGATTTCCAGCCGGCGCCGGATCTGCTACAACGGAGCCATAGTTACCAGGGGTGGAGAGTCGCACCATGAAAACAACCATCATCGCCGGCACCCTGCTGGCGTTGGGGCTGACGCTGCCCGGCATGGCGGTGGCGGCGTTCTGTTCGCCCGCGCGCGGGCAGACCGGGCAGTTCGATTATTACGTGCTGAGCCTGTCCTGGTCGCCGGCGTTCTGCGCCAGCCCCGCCGGGGCCAAACATCCCGACCAATGCGGCGCCGAGGTGCCGAAACACGGCTTCGTCGTCCACGGCCTGTGGCCGCAATACGCCGCCGGCTCGGCGGCGCAGCAGCAGAACCGCAGCCTGTGGCCGCAATGCTGCGGCGGCGCTTCGTTCGACCCGGCGGCGGTGCCGGCGACGCTGGACGGGGTGATGATCGGCGACGACCTGCGCCGGCACGAATGGGACAAGCACGGCACCTGCGCCACCACCGCCCCCGCCCCCTATTTCCAGTCGGTGGCCGAGACGGTGGCGAAGATCGGCCTCGCCCCCAAGCTGAGCGGCGAGGCGCCGCCGGCCCGGATCAAGATCAGCGAGCTGAAGACCAACTTCCCGGTCCCGGCCAACGCGCTCTACCCGACCTGCAAGGGCAAGAAACTGAGCGAGGTCCACATCTGTCTCGACAAGAGCCTCAACCCGACCGCCTGCCCGCCAGAAACCCGCCAGCAGGACAAATGCCCGGGCACCGTCTCCCTGGCGCCGTGACCTCGCGCGGGCTGCCGCCCGCGAGCCCGCCCGGGGAGCAGAGCTCCCCGGACCCCTCCCTGATTCGAAACCGCCCGCCAACGTCGGCGAGATCAGTCGTCGATCGCCTGCTGCCGATTCTCGAAATGACTGAGGCACCGCTCCAGCAGGGCACGAAACGCCAGGACATGATCGGGATTGTTGATCTTCCAATAAACGTAGAACTGCTCTCCAGCCATCGCGTTCAGATCCCGTTGGACGTTCAGGATGGACCGCATGATCGCGCCGATATTGATCTGCGACGTTCCGATGGCTGCCAGTGCCAGGGCGACGAGATCTTTTGGAAAAAGCAATGCCACCGCCGATCCGAAGATAACCACCAATCTCCAGGCGGCGCCGCGCAACACAGAATCCTGTATATCATGAGCGATCCTGTGCAATTTTCCGATCGATATATTTATATACTGCATAATACAGATTAAATTTTCATCGTCAAAAGGCTGATGCATCAATTTTCTTTGCAATACCAACTCAGCAGCATTAAAGTATTCTTTTTCCTCCTCACGTATCCGAATGATTTCCTCCGATTTAACATCCGCGACATGGGGGAGGTAGAGGCTCGGCATGAATGTCCCCGCCGTGGCCTTTTCCTGAAACTGAACATTCAAGTCATCGAGCGTGAAATTGGCCGGCCGCAGACGGTCCAGATGCCGGGTCAGCGACTGGTCCTTCAGATCCGAGGGTAGAATGGTTATGTAGTTTCTCCGAAGGAACGGCCCGGTATTGCACAAAAGACGAATGATTGCTTCCGCACCATCGCCACGATCAGGAGAAATCTCGTTAAAAGGAAAAGTCACAACCGTCCGCGATGTGAAAAGCGCCAACTTTTTCGCAAAAACCTCATTGGGAATGTTTGTCCAAACCCCAGAATCGTTCCTAGTCACATTAAAGCACATCTTCAAACCATTTTCATGGTCAACTAGATTTATTATGCTATTCATCTCATATTTTGCACAATAATCTGCAGCACTCCGCAGTCTAGACAATACATTTTTCTTGTAATGATGGTCACGGCTGCGAAAATCATCAAAACTTTTGATGCCGAAATCATCCAGCACGGACGCAAGGTTCAGGTGCGTCATTTTCCCCACCCTTTTCCAGAGGCCCCGTTCTGGATGGCGAAACCGCGCATTCTACCCTTGGATATATACCGCCATGAAACCGGATGGCGTCAACATCCAAAAAGAATTTATATAAATATAAATCTACCATAACGCACGACCCCTGACAGCGCGAACGCTCCTCAAATTGGTTCGTTGCACCCCCCATCGACGGGATCCAAGGGCCTTGCGGCCCTTGGCGGGTGCGGGCAGAGCCCGCGTCCCTTTTCGTTCGACACCCCTACTACTTTAGCATCGCCTAAAGAGACACACTCTTTTAGGGTTCTGTCCCTAAGCTGGGCCGGTCTGATTTGAGATCGGCCGCAGGAGGGGACGCAATGGCGATCAGCGTGCGGATTACTCACAAGATCATGATCATCGTGGGACTGAGCCTGTCCTGCGTCGCGGTTCTGGTGACACTCAACCTGTTCAGCCTGCACCGGGCGATGGTGGCGGACCGCAAGATGGCGGTGCGTCAGGTGGTCGAGACGGCGGTCAGCGTGGTCGCCTTCCATTACCGTCAGGCCCAGGCCGGGACGGAAAGTGAGGAGGAGGCCAAGCGGCGCGCCCGTGACGCGGTGCGGGCGATGCGGTTCGGCCAGGGCGACTATCTGTTCATCTACAACACCAACGGCGTCACCGAGGTCCACGGCACCCGCCAGGAGCTGGAGGGGCGGCAGCGGATCGACGAGAAGGACGCCGACGGCTTCGCCTTCATCCGCCATCAGCTCGACAACGCGGCCAAGGGGGGCGGCTACACCAGCTACCGCTTCACCAAGACCGGCGGCGGCGACACCCTGTTCGAGAAGATCTCCTACGAGGCGCCGTTCGCACCCTGGAACTGGGTGCTGGCGTCGGGGGTCTATCTCGACGACATCGACGCCGCCTTCCGCGCCGAGCTGTATCGGGTGCTGGGCGGGCTGGCGGTGGTGCTGGTGGTGCTGCTGGGGGCGACGCTGATGCTCGGGCGCGGGCTGACCCGGCCGATCCTGGCGCTCGACGGGGTGATGCGGCGACTGGCCGACAATGATTTCAGCGTCACGGTGCCCGGAGCCGACCGGCCCGACGAAATCGGCGACATGGCCCGCGCGGTCGAGGTGTTCCGCGAAAACGGTCTGGCGATGACCAAGCTGCGGCAGGAAAGCGAGGCGGCGGAGCAGCGCCGGGCCGAGCAGCGCGCCGCCGAGATGCGGGCGCTGGCCGACGGGGTCGAGCGCGAGATCAAGACGGTGGTGGACGATGTCGGCGCCCAGGTCGGGCAGTTGCAGGCCTCGGCGGCGACGCTGACCCAGACGGCGCGGACCACCTCGGACCAATCGGCACGGGCGGCCGAGGCGGCGGTGGCGGCCGGCGGCGGGATCGAGATCGTCGCCGCCGCCGCCGAGGAACTGACCGCCTCGATCAACGCGATCTCGCAGGAGATGGCGCGCACCGCCGAGATGAACCGCCGCGCGATCGACGAGGCGACCCGCACCCGCGAGATCGCCAACGGCCTCAGCGGCGCGGCCAGCCGGATCGGCGACGTGGTGGAACTGATCACCGCGATCGCCGGCCAGACCAACCTGTTGGCCCTGAACGCGACGATCGAGGCGGCGCGGGCCGGCGAGGCGGGCAAGGGCTTCGCGGTGGTGGCGGGCGAGGTCAAACATCTCGCCAACCAGACCGCCCAGGCGACCGGCGAGATCGGCCAGCAGGTGACGGCGATCCAGACCGCGACGCGCGAGGTGGTGGCGGCGATCGAGACGATCGGCGGCACCATCGACGGGCTGGGTCAGGCGACGGCGACGATCGCCTCGGCGGTGGAGGAACAGGGGGCGGCAACGCGCGAGATCGCCCGCAACGTGCAGATGGCGGCGGACGGGGTGGGCCGGACCGGCCAGGACCTGACGCTGGTGCGCGAGGCCGCCGGCCACACCGACCGCGAATCCGCCGAAGTGGGCTCGGTGGCCGACGATCTGCTGACGCGGGTGCAGGGGCTGAGCACGCGGATGGACGGCTTCATCGCCTCGGTCCGCCGCGCCTGACGCGCAAAGGGGGGCGCCCCGGCGCCTCCCGTTCCGCCGTCCGGATCAAGCGGCACCCCACCAAAAACTAAGGGGCGAGGTTTCCCCCGCCCCAAGCGACTGGCGCAAAACTGTCATCCCCACGAGGGTTAGCCCGTAGGAAAATGCGGTCGCAACCGCATTCTCACTATGCGATTCCGTATCCACCGAATCAAGCGACCGTCGCGGGGGCGGTCAGACGCTCCAGTTCCGCCTCGACCGCCCTGGCAACCCTGGCCTCGAACACCTGCTCCAGCGTGCCCCGAGCGCCCCTGACCTGATCGGAGATTTGAGCCTCCATGTCGGACCGCATGGCGGTAAAACGCGTTTCAAATCGCGCCGTGGTCAGAAACGTAAGCGGCACACGTTCAGCAATGCGCTCCGAGTCCCATTCCCGGATACCGGGAGTTTTACCAGCAAGAGCGCCATGGCGCAAACAATTCTTCCTGATTGGGGGAGCACGGTGTAAGACCTACACGCCCATGAGCGTAGGGAATTTAACTATGGCAGAGACACTCTTTCGCAAACTCTCCAAGGATCGCCCTCATTGGGGCACCGAAGAAGAAGTACGCAAAGGGTGGCTGAAGCGCCTCGAAAACGAATTGGACATAACTTTCCATGCCGAGAGAGGCAGAAACGATGCTTCGCATAATCAGGTCATTATTGAATTTAAGGATAAAGGGCTTTTCAAAGGAAGCGTAAAAAGCGCTTCTTTCAAAGAAGCCATCTATGATCGACTGGCTAAATACATTCCAGCGCGAGCCAAGGCCGAAGGCATCCCCGAGGAGGAGTACATTGGGATCGCCATTGATGGCGACCATGTATGCTTTGCTTTCTGGCGAACAGGGGGAATCGTCCACCGCCATCTCCTGCCTTTCAACGAATCCTCCGTCGAATTGGTTGCGCAGGCGTGCAGAGATGCCAAGCGTCGAGCCGTCACCTCAGAAAACCTTGTTGAAGACTTCGGTCACGCCTCCGGTGTTGGGGCTGCCCTTATGGCTGCGCTGGCCTCCGAGCTTGGCGCACACCTAAAAAGGACGGGAAACAACAAGATCCGCATGTTGTTCGAGGAATGGCGGACGCTGTTCGGCCAAGTTGCCGACCTTACACGGGCACAGGAGGAGGCCATTCGCCGGGCAGTTCCCCTGGCAGCCCATCTGCCTGCGAAAGATGCCGTCGCCGGCCTTCTCTTCGTGGTTCACACCTACAATGCCTTCGTCATGAAGATGCTGGCCGCCGAAATCGTTTCAGAACATGGCCTAAGCGCCTACCCCGATTTCTGCGAACACCTTCTCGGCCTGGAGGATGGCGACCTACTTGAACGCCTGAATGAAGATATTGAACGTAGCGCCTTTTTTGAGGCCGCACGCATCAAAGGATTCGTGGAAGAGGCTGTTTTTGCTTGGTACGCGGACACGTCGCTGTCCGCCAAAGGGCGTACCGTTATCGCTGTGGCCATCCGTTCCCTGGTCACGCAACTCGCTCTCTATCGAATGGATGACCTTGGGGCCGCGCGCTCGCGTGATGTGCTCAAGTCCTTTTACCAAGCATTGGTGCCCGACCCTCTGCGGAAGGCATTGGGGGAGTTTTATACTCCCGATTGGCTGGTTGATATCACCTGCGACCGGGCCGGGGTGAAGGCGTGGCTGAAGATGCGGGCGCTCGATCCCACCTGCGGCTCTGGTTCATTCCTGCTTGAGGTGATTCGCAGGAAGCGGCTGGAAGCCAACGGAATGGCGATGTCCCCCAAGGACACGCTGAGTCTGCTGCTCGATACCGTTTGGGGCTTCGACCTTAATCCGCTGGCAGTGCAGGCATCCCGCGTTAATTTCCTTATCGCCATCGCAGATCTAATCGCCGCAAGTAAATCTGAGGTCGAACTGCCGGTGTTACTGGCAGACGCGGTTTACTCTCCGGCGCGCTCCCCTGATGCGGATGAGGATGTGGTTGAATACCGGATTGGCAGCACACAGTCCGATCTCAAGGTGCTGATCCCGGCGGACCTCGCCTTCAACCGGGCGCGCTTGGATCGTGTATTTGCCGTCATGGCCGACTGCGTGGAGGCCGAGGACACCTACAACAAGGTGGAGACGGCTCTCGTCAAGAAAGGGGCGCTGGCTGCCTCTGAAGCGGGCAATTGGAAAGAGCCTTTGGCGGCAACCTATGAACAGGTGCTGAACCTGCACAAGAAGGATTGGAACGGTATCTGGTTCCGCATTGTCAGGAACTTCTTCTGGTCCGCGGTTGCCGGGCGGTTCGACGTGGTGGTGGGAAATCCCCCGTGGGTCCGCTGGTCAAGCCTCCCGGAACACTATCGGGAAAAAATCAAGCCCACTTGCGAACAGTACGCCATTTTCTCGGAGACGCCTTTTCACGGCGGCAACGAACTCGATATCTCGGGAATGATCACCTACACGGTTGCCGACAAGTGGCTGAAAGACGGCGGCACATTGGCCTTTGTGATCACGCAAACCCATTTCCAAAGCCCGTCGTCACAAGGTTTCCGAAGTTTCAAGATTAACAAGGAAGCTAATTTCATCCCTGTCACGGTTGACGACCTCAAGAACCTCAAGCCCTTCCCGAAGGTCGCCAACAAGACCGCGATCATGCGACTAGAAAAGGTCGGCAAGAAGAAGCCAAAGTACCCTGTCGCCTACCGGGTTTGGGAAAAGGCGGACGGCTACAGCGCCACCATTCCCGAGGAAGCCGACAAGGGCACCGTTCTTGGGCGGGTCTCGATCTTGGATTGGGAGGCGACGCCGGTTGACGGAGACAACTCTCCCTGGGCCATCCTGCCCAAAGGGCGTTTCACGGCCATGTCGGCAATCCAGGGGCAAAGCGATTGGCTGGCTGGCCGGAAAGGAGTGACCTGCGATCTTAACGGCGTGTTGCTGGTGAACATCCTCGATACGAATCCGACGGATGGGCTGGTCCAGATTCGGACACGCCCGGAAGCGGGACGGACGGATATCGGCCCGGCCAGGACTTATTGGGTCGAACCTGATCTTCTCTATCCGCTCCTGAAAGGGGCTGCAGACTTCTCAGCCTGCCACGTCCATGTCCAGGACGATCTCTATGTGTTTGTCCCCAACACAGGCATCAACCGCGCCGATTATGAAGCGGCGGAAGCGGTGGTTGACGACCTCCCGAAGACTAAGACGTATTTCCACGCGTACCGGAAGCAACTACTTGCAAGATCGACTTATAAGCAGCGCCAGAACGGTGCACCAGAATACGTCATCTATAATGTCGGCGCGTATACGTTCTCTCCATATAAAGTGGTCTGGGCCGAACTTTCCAAGACCTTCGAGGCTGCGGTGGTAACTAGCGCCGACATGCCGAATGGCGGTAAGCGAGTGTATGTCCCAGATCACAAAATCTATTTTGCCGACTTCACCGACGAAGCCGAGGCGCATTACGTCTGCGCCCTATTGAACTCGTCGCTCGTCCGGGAATACGTTCAAAGCCATACCATCCAAATCCAGGTGTCCAATATCTTCAAGCACCTGAGCCTGCCCGAGTTCAAGCCGAAGAATGCCGACCATCAGGAGCTGTCGAAGCTCTGCACGGATGCTCACAGCGCCAAGTCCGAGGTGAAGAGAGCGGAGTTGCTGGCTGCCATGGACAAAATTTCGGAGCAGCTTCTGACGGGCGCTTGAGAGCCCGACTCGAAACTCTATGAATTGAAACAATACCTTGCGAGACGCCTGGTTGTGAGGCGGATATGGGCGACGTTGATCCATGCTTCGGCGGAGGCGATGGATTTTTCCCAGTCCTTGGCCAAT
>NZ_JBHUIY010000020.1:0-76041 GCF_042683125.1 Phaeospirillum tilakii | reverse complement strand
ATTGCCGCACGGTCCGTCGAGGCCCTGGAGCAAGCCATCGCCTCCGCCCTCAGCGACTTTTCCTCCGACGAATGTCAAAATTACATCAAAAATAGTGGCTATTCGATCTAACCGGGAAATGCTCTAGTGCTTATGGGCGGCAGTATCCGTCTTGGTCAAGCGGCTTTTGGTGTCCAGTTCCACCCTGCTTTGAGGAGTGCGTTGGCGAGGAGGACGATCTTTCGCATGATAGCGGCGATAGCGAGCTTCGCCGGCTTCCCTGCTGCGATGAAGGCGTCGTACTTTGCCTTGAGATCAGGATTGAACCGTATGGCGACGAGAGCCGGCATGTAGAGGGCGCGGCGGACGTTGCCCCGGCCACCGCGGATGAAGGCGTGTCCGTTCCAGCGTCCGGATTGCCGCGCGATCGGAGCCAGGCCGGCCAAGCTGGCGGCCTGGGCCGGTTCAAGAGTTCCCAGCTCAGGCATCTCGATCAGCAGGGAAAATGCTGTCAGTCGGGCGACGCCTGGAATGCTCACCAGGATATCATACCGACGGGCCATCTCGTCGTCGGCCCGGATGCGGCGGAGAATTTCAGCATCGATGGCTGCGAGCTGGCGCTTGATCTGTTCCAGTCGCTTGCTGTTCTGCTGCTTCAGTAGGGGGATGCTGAGAACCTTCGCCCGGGTTTGCGCTGCAGTTCGGTCTTTGATAAGGCCCATACGCGCCAGATGAAGTTGTCGCAGATCGGAGATCGCCTCCGTCGGCGCCGGACGCGCCTCCAGTTGGAGAAGCATCCCCATTCGGGCCAGCAAGGCCGCATCCAGAGGATCGGTCTTGGCCAGCTTGCCCGTCGCTTCGGCAAAACAGCGGGCTTGGCGCGGGTTAACCTTCACCAGCGGGAGCCCACGTCGCGACAGGGCTTGCTCGAACGCCCCGTGATACGGGCCGGTCGGCTCGAACACCACCCGGGCGACTTCCGGGCCGATCCACTTGAGAAAACTCCGGTAGCCCGCCGTGCTGTTGGCAAAGCGGCGGCTGTCGCCGTCCGGGAAGCGGTAGGCATCCAGACTGTCTTTCGAGATGTCCACGCCAATGGTAATCTCGCTCCTCTTTTCCGCGCCTCTGCTTGTCATCCGGGGCTTGCCCCCGGGTATCCGTCCAGGCCGTTGGAAAAGACGAGGGTGGTCAGACTGCCGCTCGACCCTCAAAGGTCAGCCCGCATACGACCCCTCCCTCGCCGCTGGAAGAGGGCTGCTACCCTCTCCCAGCGGTCCCATTCTCATCCCTCCGGCTCGAATGTCATAAGACAAGCCCGCCACAAACGCCAACGCCCGCCCCAAGCCTGCGGGCTCGGGACGGGCGCCGGAAAACAGAACCTTCAGCGCAGGGCGATGCCCATCGCCTCGGCGATCGCGGCCTGCTGAACGGCGCGGCCCCGCTCGATGTCGGTCTTGGCCTCGGTGGCGGCGACCTGGGCGGCGGCGCGGCGTTCCTCGGCGAGTTCGGCGGTCAGCTCGTCGAGCGGGAACGCCTCCTCCGCCAGCACCGTGACCCGCTCGCCGGTGACTTCGACGAAGCCGCCGGCGACGAAGATCCGGTTGGTGACCTTGCCACCGTTATGAATGTCGATCACCCCCGGCCGCACGGTCGAAAGCAACGGGGTGTGCAGGGGGAGGGCGCCGAAATCGCCGTCCTCGCCCGGGACCACCACCATTTCCACCGGCTCGGACAGCAACAGCTTCGCCGGCGACACCAATTCGAACTGGATCTTCTCGGCCATGCCGATGTTCCTTTACCTCGGGCCGTTACGCTTAGGCGGCTTCGGCCGCCAGCTTCTTGGCCTTTTCGATCGCCTCGTCGAGGCCGCCGACCATGTAGAAGGCGGCTTCCGGCAGGTGATCGACCTCGCCGGCGATGATCGCCTTGAAGCCCTTGATGGTGTCTTCGAGCGACACCAGCTTGCCCGGCGAGCCGGTGAACACTTCCGCGACGTGGAACGGCTGGGACAGGAAGCGCTGGATCTTGCGGGCGCGGGCCACCACCAGCTTGTCCTCTTCCGACAGTTCGTCCATGCCGAGGATGGCGATGATGTCCTGCAGCGACTTGTAGGTCTGCAGGATGCGCTGGATCTCGCGGGCGATCTTGTAATGCTCTTCGCCGACGATGCGCGGGTCGAGCACGCGCGAGGTCGAGTCGAGCGGATCGACCGCCGGGTAGATGCCCAGCTCGGCGATCTGACGCGACAGCACGGTGGTGGCGTCGAGGTGCGAGAACGAGGTCGCCGGCGCCGGGTCGGTCAGATCGTCGGCCGGGACGTAAATCGCCTGGACCGAGGTGATCGAGCCCTTCTTGGTCGAGGTGATGCGTTCCTGCAGCGCGCCCATGTCGGTCGCCAGGGTCGGCTGATAGCCCACCGCCGACGGGATGCGGCCGAGCAGCGCCGACACTTCCGAACCGGCCTGGGTGAAGCGGAAGATGTTGTCCACGAAGAACAGCACGTCCTGGCCTTCCTGGTCGCGGAAGTATTCGGCGACGGTCAGGCCGGACAGGGCGACGCGGGCACGGGCACCCGGGGGCTCGTTCATCTGACCGTAAACCAGCGCCACCTTCGAGCCGGGGCCGTCCAGCTTGATGACGTTGGATTCGATCATTTCGTGATAGAGGTCGTTACCCTCGCGGGTACGCTCGCCGACGCCGGCGAACACCGAGTAACCGCCGTGCGCCTTGGCGATGTTGTTGATCAGCTCCATGATCAGCACGGTCTTGCCGACGCCGGCGCCGCCGAACAGGCCGACCTTGCCGCCCTTGGCGTAGGGCGCGAGCAGGTCGATCACCTTGATGCCGGTGACGAGGATCTGGGTCTCGGTCGACTGATCGATGAATTCCGGCGCCGGGGCGTGGATCGGGGCGGTGGCCTTGGCGACGATCGGACCACGCTCGTCGATCGGCTCGCCGATCACGTTCATGATGCGGCCGAGGGTCTCGGGGCCGACCGGCACGCGGATCGCGGTGCCGGTGTCACGCACCTGGGTGCCACGGGTCAGACCGTCGGTGGAGTCCATCGCGACGGTGCGCACCAGGGACTCGCCCAGGTGCTGGGCCACTTCCAGCACCAGACGGTGGCCGTTATGCTCCAGCTCGAGCGCGTTCAGAATGGCCGGCAGCGGGCCTTCGAAGCGCACGTCCACGACCGCGCCCAGGACCTGGGTGATCGTGCCGACAGTGTTGTTTGCCATGGTGTGCTCCTCGTCTTCCGTCACAGCGCTTCGGCGCCGGAGATGATTTCGATCAGTTCCTTGGTGATCTGGGCCTGGCGCGACCGGTTGTACTTGATCGCCAAGGCGTTGATCATGTCGCCCGCGTTGCGGGTGGCGTTGTCCATCGCCGTCATCCGCGCGCCCTGCTCCGAGGCCTGGCTTTCCAGCAGGGACCGGAACACCTGGGTGGCCAGGTTGCGCGGCAGGATCGCGGCGAGGATCTCGCTCTCACCCGGCTCGAACTCGTACACCGCGCGCGGACCGGAGGAGGCTTCCTCCTGGGCCGGCACCGGGAACGGGATCAGCTGCTGGCGGGTGACCTGCTGCGAAATCGCCGACAGGAACCGGTTGTAGATCACGGTGCAGACGTCGAACTCGCCCTTGGCGAACATCTCGGCGATGCGGGTCGCCACCTGATCGGCCTCGGCGAAGCTGATGCCCTTGCGCCCCAGCCCCTCGAAGCCTTCGATCAGCAGGGGGGCGAACTCGCGCTTCAGCGCCTCGCGGCCCTTGCGCCCGATCGGCAGGATCAGCACCCGCTTGCCCTGGGCCTGCAACTCGGCGACCAGATGGCGGGTGGACCGCACCACCGACGAATTGAAACCGCCGCACAGACCGCGATCGGCGGTCACCGGCACGACCAGCTGGACCGCATCCGATCCGTTGCCGGCCAGCATCGCCGGGGCGCCGGCCTGGCCGGCCATCCCTGCCGCCAGGGTGCCCAGCATCCGCTCCATCCGCTCGGCGAAGGGACGGGCCGCTTCCGCCGCGGTCTGGGCCCGGCGAAGCTTGGAGGCCGCGACCATCTTCATGGCCGAGGTGATCTTGCGCGTCGATTTGACGCTGGCGATCCTCAGCCTTAGGTCCTTGAGGCTCGGCATGAACTCCTACACTCCCTTGCGGAGCGGGCTTCCGAGGGCGGCGGGCGCTGGGCCGCCGTTCGGAAGGCCGCCCTCGCGACCCTTGGGTGACGAAAGGGCGCCGCCACCCCGCCCGGTATCGGACCGGGGCGGGCGGCGCCCAGGCGATCAGGCGAAGGTCTTGGCGAAGGCTTCGATGAACGCCTTCAGCTTCGCTTCGGTCTCCGGCTTGATCTGCTTGTCGGCGGCGATCGCGGAGAGGATCTCCGGCGCCTTCGACTTCAGCTCGGCCAGCAGGCCAGCCTCGAACCGGCCAACCTCGCGCACCTCGATCTTGTCGAGATAGCCCTTCACGCCGGCGAAGATCGACACGACCTCTTCCTCGGTCGACAGCGGCGAGAACTGCGGCTGCTTGAGGAGTTCGGTCAG
Source organism: Phaeospirillum tilakii (assembly GCF_042683125.1). Taxonomy (NCBI): domain Bacteria; kingdom Pseudomonadati; phylum Pseudomonadota; class Alphaproteobacteria; order Rhodospirillales; family Rhodospirillaceae; genus Phaeospirillum; species Phaeospirillum tilakii. The sequence continues at coordinate 71,513 of NZ_JBHUIY010000020.1, read as the reverse complement.
GCGGGCGCCGCGGTTGAGCAGCTTCTGGGTGGCCGGATCGAGGTCGGAGGCGAACTGGGCGAACGCCGCCATTTCACGATACTGGGCCAGTTCCAGCTTGATCGAGCCGGCAACCTGCTTCATCGCCTTGATCTGGGCGGCCGAGCCGACGCGCGACACCGACAGGCCGACGTTCACCGCCGGGCGGATGCCCTTATAGAACAGCTCGGTCTCGAGGAAGATCTGGCCGTCGGTGATCGAGATCACGTTGGTCGGGATGTAGGCCGCGACGTCGTTGGCCTGGGTCTCGATCACCGGCAGGGCGGTCAGCGAGCCGGCGCCCGAGGCGTCGCCCATCTTCGCCGCGCGCTCGAGCAGGCGGGAGTGCAGGTAGAACACGTCGCCCGGATAGGCCTCGCGCCCCGGCGGGCGGCGCAGCAGCAGCGACATCTGACGGTAGGCCACCGCCTGCTTGGTCAGATCGTCATAGATGATCAGGGCATGCATGCCGTTGTCGCGGAAGTACTCGCCCATCGCACAGCCGGCGTAGGGGGCAAGGAACTGCAACGGCGCGGCTTCCGACGCGGTGGCGGCAACGACGATGGTGTAATCCATCGCGCCGTAATCGGTCAGGGTCTTGACGATCTGGGCCACGGTCGAACGCTTCTGGCCGACGGCGACGTAGATGCAGAACAGCTTCGCCTTGTCGTCGCTGCCGGCGTGGGCGGCCTTCTGATTGATGATGGTGTCGATCAGGATCGCGGTCTTGCCGGTCTGACGGTCACCGATCACCAGCTCGCGCTGGCCGCGCCCGATCGGGATCAGGGCGTCGATCGCCTTGATGCCGGTGCTCATCGGCTCGTGCACCGACTTGCGCGGAATGATGCCGGGGGCCTTGACGTCGACCTTGGCGCGATGGTCGGCGACGATCGGGCCCTTGCCGTCGATCGGGTTGCCGAGCGCGTCGACCACGCGGCCGAGCAGACCCTTGCCGACCGGAACGTCGACGATCGCGCCGGTGCGCTTGACGACGTCGCCTTCCTTGATCGAGCTGTCGTTGCCGAAGATCACCACGCCGACATTGTCGGTTTCGAGGTTCAGCGCCATCCCGCGGATGCCGCCGGGGAACTCGACCATCTCACCGGCCTGGACCTTGTCGAGACCATGGACGCGAGCGATACCGTCGCCGACTTTAAGGACCTGACCGACCTCGGCAACCTCCGCCTCCGTTCCGAAGCTGGCGATCTGTTGCTTGAGGATTGCGGAGATTTCCGCGGCGCGGATTTCCATTATCCAACCCCTTTCATAGCGAGCTTGAGATGCTGCAGCTTCGTCTTCAGCGAGCTGTCAACCATTTGGGAGCCGACCTTGACCACCAGACCACCGAGCAGGCTGGGATCGACCGCGGCCTCGACCGCGACCGGGCCGCCGAACGCGCCGCTCAGCGCGGTTTCCAGCGCCTCCAGCTGCGTGTCGGTGAGGGCGATGGCGCTGGTCACCTCGGCGGTCCGCTCACCGCGCCGGGCGGCCAGCCGGCCGAGATAGCATTGCACCGCGTCGCCGAGCAGGAACAGCCGGCGGTTCTGGGCCAGCAGGCCGAGGAAGCGGCCGACCAGATCACTGAAGCCGGCGGCTTCGGTCAGGGCGGCGATCGCCTTGCCCTGATCGGCCCGGCTCAGCACCGGGCTGCGCACCAGACGCCGCAGATCGGCACTGGCCTCCAGCATCGCTTTCAGCGCACGGAGATCTCCGGCGACGACATCGAGGCTGGACTGGGACTCCGCCAGCTCGAACAGGGCGCCGGCATAGCGGTCGGCGATCACGCCAATGGATTCGGATGGCACCTGGGCAAGTCCTTACGGATCGAGGGTCGACGCGGCGGTCGCAACATGCTGATCAAGCAAAAACATTTGTTCGCCGACCAGGGAGGAAACCCCGGTGAGCGCGCCGGTTAACTAACACATCGCCACAGGGCTTGCAAGCCCGGAACCTGCCCATTCGGGGGAGGCGCGCTCACTGAAACCCGGTCGGATCGACATCGACCTGAACCCGGATCCCGGCCGGCGGCGCGGCCCGCCCGAGCCAGTCGCGCAGCCACGCCTGAAGGGCGACGGCGCGGGTGGCTTTTACCAGAAACCGGCGACGGTGGCGACCGCGCAGCAGCGCCAGCGGGGCCGGGGCGGGGCCGAGCAGATCGATCCCGTCGCGCAGCGGCGCGGCGCGGGCGAGCCGGGCGGCGAAGCCGTCGAGCGCCGCCTCGTCCTCGCCCGACAGGATCAGCGCCGCCAGCCGGCCGTAGGGCGGCATCCCCGCCTCGCGCCGCGAGGCCGCCTCGCGGGCGAGGAAGCCGTCGCGATCGCCCGCCACCAGCGCCCGCATCACCGGATGGTCGGGCTGCCAGCTCTGCAACAGCACCCGCCCCGGCCGCTCGGCCCGCCCGGCGCGGCCGGCCACCTGCGACAGCAGCTGGAAGGTGCGCTCGGCGGCGCGCAGGTCGCCGCCATCGAGGCCGAGATCGGCATCGACCACCCCGACCAGGGTCAAATGGGGGAAATGGTAGCCCTTGGCGACGATCTGGGTGCCGACCAGCAGATCGAGCCGGCGCTCGGCCATCGCCTCGACCAGGGCGGCGGCGGCGGCCGGGCCGGCGCAGGTGTCGGAGGTCATCACCGCCAGCCGGGCCTGGGGGAACAGGAAGGCGGCCTCCTCCGCCACCCGCTCGACCCCGGGGCCGCAGGCGGCGAAGCCCTCCTCGCTGCCGCAGTCCGGGCAGGTGTCGGGGCGGGTGATGGCGTGGCCGCAATGGTGGCACAGCAGCCGGCCCCGGCGGCGATGCTCGACCAGCCAGGCGCTGCAATGCGGGCAGCGCAGGCGGAAGCCGCACTTCTTGCACAGGGTCAGCGGCGCGTAGCCACGGCGATTGAGATAGAGCATCGCCTGCTCGCCCGCCGCCAGCGTCTCGGCCAGCGCCGCCTCGAGGTCGGGGCCGAGCCAGCGCCCGCGCGGCGGCGGGGCGCGGCGCAGATCGACCGCGACGATCCGCGGCAGCGCTGCCCCGGCATGGCGATCGGGCAAGGCGAGGCGGCGATAGCGCCCGGCCTGGACGTTGGCCATCGTCTCCAGCGCCGGGGTGGCCGAGGCCAGCAGCACCGGAAAGCCGCCCAGCCGGCCGCGCACCACCGCCATGTCGCGGGCGTGGTAGCAGACCCCGTCCTCCTGCTTGAAGGCGCCGTCATGCTCCTCGTCGACCACGATCAGGCCGAGGGCGGGAAAGGGCAGGAACAGCGCCGAGCGCGCCCCCACCACCACCCCGGCGGCGCCGCGCGCCACCGCCCGCCAGGTATCGCGGCGGCGGGCCTCGCCCACCTCGGAATGCCACACCAGCGGCGGGCAGCCGAAGCGGCGGGTGAACCGCTCCAGCCACTGCGCCGACAAGGCGATCTCGGGCAGCAGCACCAGCACCTGCCGCCCCGCCGCCAGCGCCGCCGCCACCGCCTCGAAATAGACCTCGGTCTTGCCCGAGCCGGTGACGCCGTCGAGCAGGGTGACCGAGAAGCCCGCCCCCAGCGCCGCCCGCAGCTCGGCCGCCGCCGCCGCCTGGGCCGGCGACAGCGCCGGGCCGGGCCGGGCCGGATCGGGCCGGGGCGGATCGGGCTCGGGCGGGTCGGGCAGCGGCTCGAGCGCCCTGGCGGCGAACAGGCCGCGCACCACCAACGGCCCCACCCCGGCCGCGCGGGCGAGGTCGGCGGCCGACGCTGGCGGCATCTGTTCGAGCTGTGCCAGCACCCGCGCCCGCGCCGGACTGGCCTTCAGCCCGGCCGGCGGCGGCGCCACCGCGCGCAGGCGGGGCGGCAGGCGCGGCGGCTGCAACGCCGCCGGCACGCTCATCGCCATCTTCAGCACCGCCCCGGGCGGGGCCAGGGTATAGGCGGCCACCCAATCGGTCAGGGCGCGCAGCTCGGCCGGCAGCGGCGGCACCGCCGGCAGCGGACCGAGAATCGGCCGCAGCCGCGCCTCGTCCACCGCGCCGGGACCCGGCCCCCACACCACCCCGACCGCCTCGCGCCGGCCGAGCGGCACCCGCACGAACGCCCCCGCCACCACCGGCTCGGCCCCGACGCGATACTCATAGGCCCCTGCCAGCGGCAGTGGCAGCAGCACGGCGATGCGACTCCCGGGCGAGAATTCGGCGGGAGGGGGGGTGGCGGTCGCGACGGTCATGGGGTAGAGTCTAGCCGATCGTCTGGGGCGGGGACAGCAGGCGCCGTCACCGCAGCGGCGGGAAACAAAGGTTCCGCACCGGTATTACTGAGGGGGAGTCGGCATGGCGCGCAAGCGCGACGACGCGGTCGCCGAGTTGGTTTTGCCTGATGAGCGACAGGTCGAGGCCTATCTGCGGGCGCATCCCGATTACCTGATCCGTCATTCCGAGCTGCTGCTGTCGCTGTCGCCGCCGTCGCGCTGGGCTGGCGAGGACGGGGTGCTCGACATGCAGGTGTTCATGATCGACCGCCTGCGCGACGAACTGGACCGGGTCCACGGCGCCGCCGAGCATCTGATCCACACCAGCCGCAGCAACCTGTCGATCCAGACCCGCACTCACCGCGCCGTGCTGGCGATCCTCGCCGCCAACGACATGGCCGGACTGGCCGAGGCGGTCAGCGACGACCTGCCCGCCCTGCTCGACGTCGATGTCGCCACCCTCTGTTTCGAACCGCCGGCCGACCCGATCCCGGCCCTGACCGTGCCCGGCCTGCTGACCCTCGCCCCCGGCACGGTGGCGCGGATGATCGGCGGCGCCGACCGCGACTGCGCCCTGACCGAGGACATGCCGGGCGACCCGGCCTTGTTCGGCGACGGCGCCGGACTGGTGCAATCCTCGGCGGTGGTGCGGGTCGCCCCCGGCGCCCCCTGCCCCGACGGGATGATCGCGCTCGGCTCGCGCCACAGCCACACCTTCCATGCCGGTCAGGCCACCGAGCTGATCACCTTCCTCGCCCGCGTGCTGGAACTCTGCGTCAGCCGCCTGCTGGCCTGACGTCGGGCTTTCGCCCGAACCCAACCGGGGCGATGCCCCGGACCCCCTTTATATTTTCAAAAAAAGGGGAGGTTTGGAGGCGCCAGCCTCCAAGCGGGGCGCGGGGCGGCAGCCCCGCCAACGATCAACAGAACTGATAGGGCGCGAAACCCCGGCTGTTCTCGTCGATGCTGATGGTGCTGCCGATCGGGGGAAAGGCGCGCTGGCGGCAGTCGCGCCGTTCGCAGATGCGGCAATTGACCCCGATCGGCTTGGCCGCCTGTTCGTGGGTCAGGTCGAGCCCGGTGGCGTAGATGAAATCGGCGGCATGGGCGACCTCGCAGCCCAGCCCGATCGCGCACAGCCGCTCCGGCCGGGTCCAGCCACCGCCCCGCCGGGTCACGGTGCGGGCGATGCAGACGTAATTGACGTTGTCGGGCATCTGCGCCAGTTGCACCAGGATCCGGCCGGGCTGGGCGAAGGCCTCGTGGACGTTCCACAGCGGGCAGGCGCCGCCGAAGCGGGTGAAGTGGAAGCGGGTGGCCGAGTGGCGCTTGGTGATGTTGCCGGCGCGATCGACCCGGACGAAATAGAACGGCACCCCCCGGGCGCCGGGGCGTTGCAGGGTGGACAGGCGGTGGCAGACCTGTTCGAAGCTGGCGCCGAACCGGCCCTGGAGCTGCTCGATGTCGTGCTTCAGCGCCATCGCCTGCTGGGCAAACACCCCATAGGGCATCAGCAGGGCGCCGGCGAAATAATTGGCCAGCTCGACCCGGCAGATCGCGATGGCCTCGGGCGAGGACAGGTCGGCGGTATCGACGATGCCGTCGATCAGGTCGCGGTAGGCCAGCATGCCGATCTGGTGGGCGAGGTGGAAATTGCGCGACGGCATCGGCAGCTGGGAGGACAGGGTCAGGGTGCTGGAGCCCGGATCGAAATGGCGCATGCTCTCGGCCTCGTCGGCCGGCACCACCCGCACCCGCACGCCAAGGTGGATGTCGAGATAGGCGGCGAGGTCGGTGTACATCTGGCCGAGGTTGAACCCCTCGGCCGCCGCCAGCGCCTCCGCCGCTTCGTCGAGCCCGCCGATATAATTGTCCCGATAATAGAAAAAGTCGCGAATCTCCTCGTAGGGGAAATGGGCGCGGCCGCTGCGCAGCTCGGTGCCGCCCTTCGACAGGTCCTCGGTCAAGGCGTGCAGCCGCTCATCGGCCTGACGAAAGGCGCGATAGAGCGCCAGCACCCGTTTCGCCAGATCGGGCGAGGCGGCGGCGGCGTTGCGCAGCTCGGCCAGCGGGATGCCGTCACCGCCGCCGCCGAACAACGGATCGTTGAGCGCCTCGCGCAGGTCGGCGACGAGGCGGGATTCCTCGTCCTCGACCAGCCGGGCGAGATCGACGTCGAGCACCTGGGCGATGCGCAGCAGCACCGGCACCGTCAGCGGACGCTGATTGTTCTCGATCTGGTTGAGATAGCTCGGCGAAACCCCCAACCGGGTGGCCAAAGCCGCCTGGCTGAGGGCATGGCGCTCGCGCAGACGCCGCAGCTTGTGCCCGATGAACAATTTTCCGCTCATGAACGCATTGATATCCGTTCCCGCGCCGATTCGCAACATTCGCAAAGCTGCAAGGCTTATCTGCGAACACATTTGCACCCCCACCCTTTTCCCCAGGGGTTAAGGTTGCCAGGGTTACGGGATTGTGAATAACAGGGGGCGGTTTGAGTCCCTGCCCGCCCGGAGGTCTTGGTCAATGCAAGATATTGTTCGCCAGCTCGAAGAGAAGCGGAACCGCGCCCGCCTCGGAGGCGGAACCAAGCGCATCGCTTCCCAGCATGCCAAAGGCAAGCTGACGGCGCGCGAACGCATCGAATTGCTGCTCGATCCCGGCTCCTTCGAGGAGTGGGACATGTTCGTCGAGCATCGCTGCCACGATTTCGGGATGGAAGCCCAGTCGATCCCCGGCGACGGCGTGGTGACCGGCTACGGCACCATCAACGGCCGGCTGGTGTTCCTGTTCAGCCAGGACTTCACCGTGTTCGGCGGCTCGCTGTCCGAGGCCCACGCCGAGAAGATCTGCAAGATCATGGACAAGGCGGTCCAGGTCGGCGCCCCGGTGATCGGGCTCAACGATTCGGGCGGGGCCCGCATCCAGGAAGGCGTCGCCAGCCTCGCCGGCTATGCCGAGGTGTTCCAGCGCAACGTGCTGGCCTCGGGCGTGGTGCCGCAGATTTCGCTGATTATGGGGCCCTGTGCCGGCGGCGCGGTCTATTCGCCGGCGATGACCGACTTCATCTTCATGGTGAAGGACAGCTCCTACATGTTCGTCACCGGTCCGGACGTGGTGAAGACCGTCACCCACGAGACCGTCACCGCCGAGGAACTGGGCGGCGCCGTCACCCACTCGTCGAAGTCGGGCGTGGCCGACCTCGCGTTTGAAAACGACGTGGTGGCGCTGCTCCAGCTGCGCCGCTTCATCGATTTCCTGCCGGCCAGCAACCGCGAGAAGCCGCCGCACCGCCCCACCGCCGACGTCCCCGACCGGATCGAGCGTTCGCTCGACACCCTGATCCCGGACAACCCCAACCAGCCCTACGACATGAAGGAGCTGATCCTGAAGGTGGTCGACGAGGCCGACTTCTTCGAGATCCAGCCCGATTATGCCGGCAACATCATCGTCGGCTTCGCCCGGATGGAAGGCCGCACCATCGGTGTCGTCGCCAACCAGCCGATGGTGCTGGCCGGCTGCCTCGACATCGCCTCGTCGATCAAGGCGGCGCGCTTCGTCCGCTTCTGTGACGCCTTCAACATTCCGATCGTCACCTTCGTCGACGTCCCCGGCTTCCTGCCCGGCACCGCCCAGGAATATGGCGGGATCATCAAGCACGGCGCCAAGCTGCTCTACGCCTACGCCGAATGCACCGTGCCGAAGATCACCATCATCACCCGCAAGGCCTATGGCGGCGCCTATGACGTGATGAGCTCGAAGCATCTGCGCGGCGACGTCAATTTCGCCTGGCCGAGCGCCGAGATCGCGGTGATGGGGCCGAAGGGCGCGGTGGAGATCATCTTCCGCGGCGATCTCGGCGACGCCGAGAAGATCGCCGCCCGCACCGAGGAATACCGCCAGAAGTTCGCCAACCCGTTCATCGCCGGCCACCGTGGCTTCATCGACGACGTGATCATGCCGCGCACCACCCGCAAGCGGATCTGCCGGTCGCTGACCATGCTGCGGAGCAAGGATCTGAAGAACCCGTGGAAGAAGCACGGGAACATTCCGCTCTAAGGACTTTCCACGTTCACAGGGTCATTCGGATCGTCCGCGCCCCCGCGCGCGGCTCCCAAGGGGGATAAGGAATGTTTTCGAAGATTTTGATCGCCAATCGCGGCGAAATCGCCTGCCGGGTCATCAAGACCGCGCGCAAGATGGGCATCAAGACGGTGGCGGTCTATTCCGACGCCGACCGCCACGCGCTGCATGTCCAGATGGCCGACGAGGCGGTGCATATCGGGGCGGCGCCGTCGGCGCAGAGCTACCTGCTGGCCGACCGCATCGTCGAGGCCTGCAAGAAGACCGGGGCCGAGGCGGTCCATCCCGGCTACGGCTTCCTGTCCGAGAAGCGGGAGTTCCAGGAGGCGCTGGCCGCCGCCGGCATCACCTTCATCGGCCCCGAGGCCCACGCCATCTTCGCGATGGGCGACAAGATCGAGTCGAAGAAGCTGGCCCGCGAGGCCGGCGTCTCGACCGTGCCGGGCTACATGGACGTGATCAAGGACGCCGAGGAAGCGGTCAAGATCGCCCGCGAGATCGGCTATCCGGTGATGATCAAGGCCTCGGCCGGCGGCGGCGGCAAGGGGATGCGGCTGGCCTGGAACGACGACGAGGCGCGCGAAGGCTTCGTCTCGGCCACCAACGAGGCCAAGTCGTCCTTCGCCGATGACCGCGTCTTCATCGAGAAGTTCATCGAGCAGCCCCGCCACATCGAGATCCAGGTGCTGGCCGATTCGTTCGGCAACACCCTCTATCTCGGCGAGCGTGAATGCTCGATCCAGCGCCGCCATCAGAAGGTGATCGAGGAGGCGCCGTCGCCGTTCCTCACCCCCGAGATCCGCAAGGCGATGGGCGAGCAGGCCTGCGCCCTGGCCAAGGCGGTGGGCTACAAGTCGGCCGGCACCGTCGAGTTCATCGTCGGCGGCGCCACCGGCCAGTTCTACTTCCTCGAGATGAACACCCGACTCCAGGTCGAACACCCGGTGACCGAGATGATCACCGGCCTCGATCTGGTCGAGTGGATGATCCGCATCGCCAACGGCGAGAAGCTGCCCTTCACCCAGGACGACATCAAGCTCGACGGCTGGGCGATGGAAGCCCGCATCTACGCCGAGGATCCGTTCCGCAACTTCCTGCCCTCGACCGGTCGGCTCACCCGCTACCTGCCGCCCGAGGAAGGCAAGCATGTCCGCGTCGATACCGGCGTGGCCGAGGGCGGCGAGATCAGCATGTATTACGATCCGATGATCGCCAAGCTGATCACCCACGGCCCGACCCGCGACGCGGCGATCACCCACATGCGTCAGGCGCTCGACGAGTATTACATCCGCGGCCTGTCGCACAACATCCCGTTCCTGGCCTCGCTGTTCTCCAAGGACCGCTTCGTCAAGGGCGAGCTGACCACCAACTTCATCGCCGAGGAATATCCGCAGGGCCTGACCACCGCCCAGCTGCCGACCGATGATCCGTCGGACCTGATCGCGGTGGCGGCGGCGATGAAGCGCCGGATCATCGAGCGCAACGTCCGCATCTCCGGCCAGTTCCCCGGCCACGAGATGAGACCGCCGGTGCAGTGGACGGTCTATTTCAACGACCAGTACCACGACGTCGATGTCCACCCCGCCCCTGGCGGCTATGCCGTGGTGATCAAGGACGAGGCGGTCGAGGTCAAGACCGACTGGCAGGTCGGCGACCCGCTGATCCGCGCCACCGTCGATGGCCGCCCGGTCTGCGTCCAGGTCGATCGCACCGGCGTGTCGTTCCGGCTGTCGCACGCCGGCCTGCGCTGCGAGGCGTTCGTGTTCACCCGCCGCTCGGCCGAACTGTACCGCCTGATGCCGTTCAAGGCGCCGCCGGACATGTCGAAGTACCTGCTGTCGCCGATGCCCGGCCTGCTGGTGCGGCTGATGGTCGAGGAAGGCCAGGAAGTGAAGGCCGGCGAACCGCTGGCGGTGGTCGAGGCGATGAAGATGGAAAACATCCTCAAGGCCGAACGCGATACCACCATCGCCAAGCTGCACGCCAACCCCGGCGATTCGCTGTCGGTCGATCAGAAGATCATCGAATTCGCCGCCTGACCCAGGCGCCGCGTTCGATCCCTCAACCGGGAGGCTCCGCCTCCCGGTTTTTTTATGCGGGCTCCGCCCGCGTTTTCCCTTACATCCAGTCGGGCAGGCGATCCTGGCGGATCATCTCCTCGTGGCTGGGACGGGGGCGGATCACGGCGAAGCGATCCTCCTTGACCATCACCTCGGGCACCAGCGGACGGGAATTGTAGGTCGAGGCCATCGCCGCGCCGTAGGCGCCGGCGGTGGCGAAGGCGACCAGATCCCCGGCGGCCAGTGGCGGCAGGTCGCGCTGGCGGGCGAAGGTATCGCCGGTCTCGCACACCGGGCCGACCACGTCGGCGGGGGCGCGGGGGGTGCCGGGCGGGGGTTCGACCACCGGCAGGATGGCGTGGAAGGCGTCGTACAGCGCCGGCCGCATCAGGTCGTTCATCGCCGCATCGACCACCACGAAGGTGCGGGTCGAGCCCGGCTTGACCCGCACCACCTTGCTGACCAGCAGGCCGGCATTGCCGACCAGCAGCCGGCCCGGTTCGACCAGGAAGCGGCAGCCGAGATCGCCGAGGATTTCGCCCGCCACCCGGGCATACTCGGCCGGCGAGGGCGGCACCTCGTCGTCATAGGGCACGCCGAGGCCACCGCCGAGGTCGAGCCGGCGGATGTCGATGCCGTCGGCGCGCAGGCGGCCGACCAGATCGCGCAGGCGCTGGAAGGCGGCGCGGAACGGGCCCAGCTCGGTCAGTTGCGAGCCGATATGGCAGGCCACCGCCACCGGGGCGATCCCGGGCAGCGACTGGGCGAGGCGGTAAATTTCCGGCACCCGGTCCCATTCGATGCCGAACTTGTTTTCCTTCTTGCCGGTGGTGATCTTGGCGTGGGTGTTGGCATCGACGTCGGGATTGACCCGGATCGCCACCTCGACGGTGCGGCCGGCCGCCTCGGCCAGCGCCGACAATTCGCGCAGCTCGGGCTCGGATTCGACGTTGATCTGGTGGATGCCGGTCTCGATCGCGAAGCGCAGCTCGTCGGCGCTCTTGCCCACCCCGGAGAACACGATCCGCTCGGGCGGCACCCCGGCGGCGAGGGCGCGGCGCAGCTCGCCCTCGCTGACCACGTCGGCCCCGGCGCCCAGCCGGGCCAGGGTGCGGATCACCGCCAGATTGGGATTGGCCTTGCAGGCGAAACAGATGGTGGCGTCGAGCCCGGCCGCCGCCAGACCCTCGGCCAGCACCCGGTAATGACGCTCGATCGTCGCGTTGGAATAGACATAGAACGGGGTGCCGACGGCGGCGGCGATGTCGGCGATCGCCACCGATTCGGCGCACAGGGCGCGGTTGCGGTACTGGAAATGATTCATCGCGGGGTGTCCGTGGTGGCGGCGGGCGGCGGCGGCGCTTCCGCCTCGGCCGGCGCTTCCGGCGCGGCGGGCCGCCCCGGATAGGGGGTGAAGGGATAGAGGTGGGGGTAGACCGCGTTGTCGAGCTCGACCGGGCGGCCCTTGCGGCCGCAGCCGGCCAGCGCCAGCGCGGCGCCGCCGAGCCCGATCAGGCCAAGGAGGCGCCGGCGGCCGATCATGCCGCCCCCGCCCGCCGCGCCCGGGCGGCGGCGATCGCGGCCCGCACCTGCGCCGGCGCGGTGCCACCCAGGCTGGTGCGGCTAGCGACCGAGGACGCCACCGTCAGCACGGCGCGGGCCTCCGCGGTGATGCCGGGCTCGATCGCCTGCATCTGGGCCAGGGTCAGGTCCTCCAGGCCGACGCCCTCGGTCTCGGCCAGCTTGACCAGCGAGCCGGCGACATGGTGGGCGCGGCGGAACGGCATGCCGAGGGCGCGCACGCACCAATCGGCGATGTCGGTGGCGGTGGTGAAGCCGGCCCCGGCCGCCGCCGCCATCCGCTCGCGGTTGACGGTGAGGTCGCGCACCATCCCGGTCATCGCCGCGATCGCCAGTTCCAGCGTGTCGGCGGCCTCGAACACCGGCTCCTTGTCGTCCTGCATGTCCTTCGAATAGGCCAGCGGCAGGCCCTTCATCACGATCAGCAGGGCGTTGAGGTCGCCGATCACCCGTCCGGTCTTGGCCCGGATCAGCTCGGCGGCGTCGGGGTTGCGCTTCTGCGGCATGATCGACGAGCCGGTGGTGAAGGCGTCCGACAGCGCGACGAAGCGGAACTGGGCGCTGGTCCAGATCACCAGTTCCTCGGCCAGCCGCGACAGATGGACCGAACAGATCGCCCCGGCGGCGAGGAATTCGAGCGCGAAGTCACGGTCCGACACCCCGTCGAGCGAATTGCGCATCGGCCGGTCGAAGCCGAGATCGCGCGCGGTGGCGGCGCGGTCGATCGGGAACGAGGTGCCGGCCAGCGCCGCCGAGCCGAGCGGGGATTCGTTGAGCCGCCGCCGCGCGTCGGCAAGGCGGCCGCGGTCGCGCCCGATCATCTCGACATAGGCCATCAGATGATGGCCGAAGGTCACCGGCTGCGCCGCCTGGAGATGGGTGAAGCCGGGCATCACCGTGTCGGCATGCTCCTCGGCGCGGTCGAGCAGGGCGTCCTCCAGCCCGGACAGGGCCTGGTCCATCCCGTCGATCGCGTCGCGCACCCACAGGCGGAAGTCGGTCGCCACCTGATCGTTGCGCGAACGGGCGGTGTGCAGCCGCCCGGCCGGCTCACCGATCAGCTCGGCCAGCCGCGCCTCGACGTTCATGTGGATGTCCTCCAGCTCCTCGCGGAACGGAAAACTGCCGGCCTCGATCTCGGCCAGGATCCGCTCCAGCCCGCCCAGGATCGCCTCGGCGTCGGCGGCGGCGATCATCCCCTGCGCCGCCAGCATGCGGCAATGGGCCTGCGAGCCGCGGATGTCCTGGCGGTACAGGCGGCGGTCGAACGAAATCGACGCGTTGATCCGCTTCATGATCGCGGCGGGGCCTGCGGCGAAACGCCCGCCCCACATCTGGGAGGCGGCGTTGGTATCGGTGTCGGTCATCTCGGATCCGTGGACTCGGGGGAAAACGCCGCCACCCTACACCCGGCGGGGCGAAACGGCCAAGAGGTTGGGCGGCCGCCCCACCCTCCCGCCCCCGGGGCCTGCCGTCAGCCGTCGGCGCGGCAGTAGCGCGACACCTCGTCGAGCAGCTTGCGGATCGAGATCGGCTTGGTGATCACCTGATCAAAGCCCTCGTCGAGGAAGCCCGCGATCGAATCCGGATCGGCGAAGGCGGTGACCGCCACCACCGGCAAGGCGCGGGTGCGGGGGTCGCCGCGCAACTGGCGCAGCAGATCGACCCCGGAATGGCGCGGCAACTGGATGTCCATCAGGATCACGTCGGCGCCGGCCCCGCTGGCCAGTTCGACCAGCCCGTCGCCGTCGGCCGATTTGACGGTGGTGAAGCCGGCGATGCCGAGCGCCTGTTCCAGCAGTTTCATGTTCATCGCGTTGTCTTCGACGATGACGACGGTTCCCGGCATGCTCACTCTCCCTCGCGCGGCGGGACCGGACCCCGGCCGCCATCGGCGCCGTAACGGGCGACGAAGGCGGTGAAATCGTCGGCCGCCAGCGGCCGTTCGATCAGATAGCCCTGAATTTCGTCGCAACCGTGGCGGGCCAGCATCGCCGCCTGGGCCTCGGATTCCACCCCCTCGGCGATGGTCTTCATCGACAGCGAATGGGCCAGCGAGATGATCGCGTTGGCGATCACCCTGCCGTCCTCGTCCTGGTCGAGATCGCGCACGAAGGCGCGGTCGATCTTCACCGTGTTGACCGGGAAGCGCTTGAGATAGGCCAGCGAGGAATAACCGGTGCCGAAATCGTCGATCGACAGGGTCACCCCCAGCCGGGCCAGGGCGCGCAGGATCTTCAGCGTGCCCTCGCCGTCGGCCATCAGCATGCTCTCGGTCAGTTCGAGATCGAGATGGGCCGGATCGATCCCGGTCTCGGTGATCGCCTCGGCGACCAGATCGGCCAGATCGGCCTCGCGGAACTGGCGGCTGGAGATGTTGACCCCCATCCGCAGCCCGCCCAGCCCGATCTCGCTCCAGTGGCGCAGATGGCGGCAGGCGCTTTGCAGCACCCAGGTGCCGAGCGGCACGATCAGGCCGGTCTCCTCGGCCACCGGGATGAACTTGTCGGGCGGGATGATCCCCAGCTCGGGATGGCGCCAGCGGATCAGCGCCTCGGCTCCGACCAGCCGGAAATCCTCCAGCCGCACCTGGGGCTGGAAGAACAGTTCGAACTGGCCGGCCTTCAGCGCCGCCTTGATCGAGCGTTCGAGCGTCAGCCGCTCGGCCACCGCCGAGGACATCGCGCTGTCGAAGAAGCCGAGCCTGATGTCGGCCAGCCGCTTGACCGAATGCAGCGCCACCTCGGCATTGCGCAGCAGGTCGAGCGCGTCCTCGCCGTCGCGCGGGAACACCGCCACCCCCATGTCGGCGCCGATGCTGAGTTCGCTGCCCTGGACCAGATAGGGGCGGTTCAACGCCTCGCTCAGCCGATCGACCGCCGCCGACAGCTCGGCCGGGTCGTGCAGGTGGGGCAGCACCACCGCGAATTCGTCGCCGGCCAGCCGGGCCGCGGTGCCGTCCGGCCCGGTGGACTGGGCCAGCCGCCGCGCCGTCTCGCGCAGCACCTGATTGCCGGATTCGTGGCCGAGCGAATCGTTGACGGTGGTGAAGCCGTCGAGATCGACGGTGACCACCGCCACCAGCCTTGCGTCGCCGCCGCCCTCGCGCGCCTGGGCCAGCGCCAGCGCCAGCCGCTCGGTCAGGCCGGTGCGGTTGGGCAGGTCGGTCAGCGGGTCGTGGTTGGCGAGGTAATCGACCCGCTGCGCCAGCTGCTTGTTCTCGGACAGGTCGCGCAGGGTGCCGGTGAACAGCCGGCGCTTCTCGACCCGCAGTTCCGACACCGACAGATGGAGCGGGAAGGCGGTGCCGTCCTTGCGCCGCCCCACCGCCTCGGCCCCCACCACCGCGCCGAAGCTGGTGGCGAGGTAATCGTGCAGGGCGACGTTGAGCCGGGTCGCCTCCAGCTCGGGCAGCAGCAGCGACACCGGCGAGCCGACCACCTCGGTCAGCGAATAGCCGAAGATCCGCTCGACCGACAGGTTGGCGTTGAGCAGGGTGCCTTCCTCGTCGATGGTGACGATGCCGTCCATCACCGTGTCCATGATGGCGCGGATGCGGTGCTCGCGCGCCGCCACCGCCCGCATCGCCGCCGTCACCTCGGTGGTGTCGCGCCCGACCAGCAGCACCGCCGGATGGCCCTCGCGCTTCAGCGGCACCGCCGACAGTTCGACGTCGCGCACCCGCCCGGCGAAGGTGACGATCTTGACCGGCATCGGGTGGCCTTCCTCGCACAGCGCCTCGAGGCCGGATTCGAACATCGCCCGGTAATCGGCGTGGACGAACTCGACGAAGCGCCGCCCCTCGCACGAAGAGGGGGCCGGCGCCCGCAGCATGCCGAGCCCGGCGGCGTTGATGCGGCGGATCACCCCATCGACGCAGACGCAGATCAGGTCGGGCGACAGCTCGACCAGTTCGCGGTAGGAGGCCTGATCCTTCAGCAGCGCGGTTTCCAGCATCGAGACGTCGGTGATGCGGTCGATCAGCTTGAGGATCTGGGTGCCCGAGCGGTAGATCGTCTCGGCGTAATCGCGATAGCCCGACTGGCCGAGCGGCCCCAGCATCTCGTTGGCGATCATCTCGGCGAAGCCGATCACGTCGTTGAGCGGGGTGCGGATGTCGCGGCTCATCCGCCCCATGAAATCGGTCTTGGCCCGGTTGGCGAGGTCGGCCTCGTCCTTGGCCTCGGCCAGCTTGGCGGCGGCGGCGCGCTCGGCGGTGCTGTCGTGCGAGAACAGGGCGCAGCGATGCTCGCCCGCGCTCTCCCCCGCCACCGCCCGCAGCCGGTTGGCGAACCAGTGCAGCCCGTCGGTGTCCTCGAACTCGACCGTCCGCCCGCTCTGCATCGCCTGGGCCAGATAGGCGCGGCGGTGGGCGACCAGACTGTCGGGCAGCAGGTCGAACAGCGAGGCGCCGACCGCCTGGTCGGGGCCACGGCCGAGATAGCTTTCCGCCACCGCGTTCAAGGTGATGATCCGCCCCGCGCTGTCGAGCAGCATCGCCACGTCGTGGCTGGCGTCGAGCAGGGCCTGGAGGGTGCGGTGCGAGGCGGCCAGCGCGCTCTGCGACTGCTGGCGCTCGATGGCGTGGCGGATCACCCGCGGCAGCAGGGCAAGGCCGCCATCCGACTTCACCACGTAATCCTGGGCGCCGGCGCGGATCGCCTCCTGCGCCACCCGCTCGTCGTCGAGCCCGGTCAGCACCACCAGCGCCTTGGCCGGGGCATGGCCGCGCAGCGCCAGCACGGTGTCGATGCCGTGGGCGTCGGGCAGGCCGAGATCGGCCAGCACGCAGCTGAATTGGTCGAACGGGGCCAGCGCCAGCGCCTCGGCCAGGGTGGCGCAGCCACGGGTGGTCCATCCGGGCTGCGCCTCGGCCAGGGCCAACTCGATCAACCGCCGGTCACCGGGGTTGTCTTCGATGATCAGCAGGTGGAGCAGGTCGCAAGCGGCGCTCATGGCCCGGGAACGATGACGGATTCACCGCAATTTGTAAATGTTCGCCATAGCCGGGTATTCCGGCGCCGCAACGCGGCGGCAGACCCGGCCCCACCGCCACCGGCCGGCGCGCGGGCGCCGGCCGGGGCGGCGCGGATCACACCAGCAGGCCGACCACCGCGCCGGACAGGCAACTGGCCAGGGTGCCGGCGACGATCGCCCGCCAGCCCAGGGCGACGATGTCCTGGCGCCGGCTGGGGGCGATCGCCGACAGGCCGGCGATCAGGATCCCGAGCGAGCCGAGATTGGCGAAGCCGCACAGCCCGTAGGTCATGATCAGGCGCGAGCGGTCGGACAGCGCCCCGGCCGGCAGATGGGCGAGCTGGAGATAGGCCAGCAGCTCGTTGAGCACGGTCTTGGTCCCCATCAGCGCCCCGGCGGTGACCATCTCGGCGGCGGGGATCCCCATCAGCCAGGCCACCGGGGCCAGCAACCAGCCCAGCATCCGCTGGAGCGTCAGCGCCTCGCCCGCCACCGCCGGCAACAGGCCGAGCCCGGCATTGACCATCGTCACCAGCGCCACCAGCACCACCAGCATCGAGCAGATGCCGACCAGCATCCGCACCCCGTCGGCGGTGCCCTGCACCACCGCGTCCATCGCCCCGCCGTAATCGTGCGGGGCAAGCTGGGCGGCGCCGGTGCGCGACTCGTCGGGGATCATGATCCGCCCGACCATCAGCGCCGCCGGCACCGAGATCAGCGAAGCGGTCAGCAGATGGCCGATCGGATCGGGGATCACCCCCTTGAGGAAGGTGGCGTACAGCACCATCACCGTGCCGGCGATGGTCGCCATCCCGGTGGTCATCACCAGGAACAGCTCGCCGCGCGACAATTGGACGAGATAGGGGCGGATCAGCAGCGGCGCCTCGATCATGCCGAGGAAGGCGGTGGCCGAGGCCGACACCCCCACCGCGCCGCCGACTCCCATCGCCCGCTCCAGCAGGCGCGACACCGCCCGCACCACCAGCGGCAGGATCCGCCAGTGATAGAGCAGCGCCGACAGCGCGCTGATCAGCAGCACCAGCGGCAGCGCCTGGAACGCCAGCACGAAGCCGGCGGCCGGATCGGTCGCGCTCCACGGCGCCGGGCCGCCGCCGAGATAGCCGAACACGAAGGCGGTGCCGGCCCGGCTCGCCCCCTGCAACGCCTCCACCGCCTGATCGAGGGCGAAGAACAGCGCCTGGGTCGCCGGCACCTTCAGCAGCAGCGCCGCCAGCCCGAGCTGGATCCCGAGGCCGGCGACGATGATCCGCCACGACAGGCGCCGCTTGTCCTCCGACAGCAGGCACGCGATCGACACCAGCCCGATCAGGCCGGCGATACTCTGCAACATCCGAAATCCCCCCTGCTGACGATCGGCCGCCCCCGCTGGCGGCGGCCGGCGCGCACTCCAAACCATTTCCTCCCGAACGCGGTCGGGGGGAACAAGACGGCGCGGCTGGGGGGAAAGCGCGCGGAAAACGGCTCAGACCGGGGCGCCGGGCACGGGCTCGGCCTGACCGGTCGCCAGCCATTCGTCGATGGTCGGCACCAGCGCCTTGAAGCTGATCGAGAAGGCCAGCATCAGCTTGTCCTTCTCGTGGTTGCTGTGCAGCAACTGATCGACCACCTTGCGCAGGATGTCCTTGGCGAAATGGGGCAGCGACAGGATTTCCGGCAGGCGCGGCCCCAGCGCCGAGCGCATCGCGTTGATCAGCACCTCGGTCTTGTCGAGGTTGAGGCGCTGGATCTCGATCAGATTGTCGGCGGCGAGATAGCACAGCACGTCGCCGTAGATCTTCGCCGCCGCTTTGTCGAGCGAGGCGCAGGCGTTGAAGAAGGCGCTGTCCCGGGCGAAGAAGGTCCAGGCCAGATCCCCCAGCATCTTGCGGTAGAACTCGTACATGTCCCGGTTCCACACCGAGATGCCGATGATCGCCTGCGGCCGGTCGGCCAGGATCGAGGAGAAATCGGGACCGGTGGCGGTCTTGACCTTGCGGATCAGCGCCGGATCGAGCGCGCCGATCTCGGCGATCTTGGCCTCGGTCGGCAGCGCCAGCAGATCCTCGCCGATCTCGATGATGTGGCTGTAGGTGAGGTAATGGCGGTAGGCGTCGAGCAGCGGCAACTGCCAGGCATAGGCGACCAGCGCCAACAACTGGCGATCCTTGCGCTCCTCGATCGGATCGACGCTCTGGCGCTCGACCTGCTCGGTGCGCTTGATCAGCCCGAACATGCTCTTGTGGGTCACCGTCTCGGTGACGGTTTCCATCGTCCGGGTCGATTCGAACAGCTTGCGGGCGCAGGTGCGCACCAGCAGATGCTCGATCTGGGCCAGGGTGACCGGGCAGGACAGTTGGGTGTGGTCGTCATGGACCGGCTGACCGTCGCCATCCTTGACGAAGGCGTCGGCGGCGGCGCGGTTGGCGCGGAACGCCTCGATGAAGGCGGCCAGCGCCTCGGGCTGGGAAATCAGCGCGGCGTAGGTCAGCGACGGCTCGACCAACCCTGCCTGACGGAAGGAGTCGAGTACCGCCTTGACCCCGGCGATTACCGCCTTCTTGGTCTCGGAATCAATATCGACCGGGGGCGGAAGCGTAGCGACGGACATGAGACACCCGAGCCCTGTTGTCGTCCCATTCAAGCTTTACTCCCTTGGTCTGGCCCTGGCAAGGCGGTTGGTCAGGGGGAGCGGCTGGCTTCCGGAGGGGACTCCGGCGATGGGGCGGTTCCCGGGTCGGTTCCCAGGGCGATCCAGGTCAACTCGTGCTTGTTGTGCCACAGATGGTGCAGGCGGGCTCCGGGCAGGTCGCGGAACCGGGCGGCGATGGCGTGGTCGGTCTCGCCCTGGAACTTCACCGTGCAGACGAAATTGCCGACCAGCCCGGACTCGCGCCAGCGTTCGACCAGCCGCCACAGCCGCTCGGGATAGCAGATCACGTCGCAGCACAGCCAATCGACCGGGCCGATTTCGGCCGGTTCGAGGGCGAAGGCGCTGCCCTGGCGCCACGACACCCCCGGCAGGGCGGCGACGGCGGGGGCCAGCGGCGCCTTGTCGATCGCGATCACCT
This sequence comes from Phaeospirillum tilakii, assembly GCF_042683125.1. Lineage (NCBI taxonomy): Bacteria > Pseudomonadati > Pseudomonadota > Alphaproteobacteria > Rhodospirillales > Rhodospirillaceae > Phaeospirillum > Phaeospirillum tilakii. The sequence goes on along the minus strand of NZ_JBHUIY010000020.1, from coordinate 51,523 downwards.
CGGCCCCGGTCGAGGCCAGCACCCAGCTCCAGCCGCCCGGGCTGGCGCCGAGGTCAAGACAGCGTTGGCCCGGCCCGGGAAAGCGGCCGGCCAGGGTCAGCGCCTCCCACAATTTGAGATAGGCGCGGTTGGGGGGCGTGACCCGGTCCTCGACGAAGCTGGCCTCGCCGTTGGGAAACGGGCTCGAACAGCGCGCCGCCGCCAGCAGCCGGTCGGGCGCCAGCCAGACGAACGAGCCGAGCGGCGCCGCCGGCGCCGCCGTGCCGAACACCAGCGGCCGGGCCGACACCTTGGGCAGCGCGGCGGCCAGCAATTCGGTGCGGCGGTGCAGCTGGAAGGCATAGGGCCACCAATTGCGCTGGATCGCCCGCAATGCGCGCGCCGCCGCCCCGATCGAGGCCACCGCCAGTTCGACCGGGTCGTGCCAGACATTGACCGCCCAGGCGGCGGGACGGGCCGGGCCGGGCGCCAGCAGCAGCCGGCCATGGCGGGCGACCACGTCGCCCAGCTCCGCCGCCAGATCCTCCTCGAACCCGGGGGCGGCGAGGTAACCGGTCAGGGCCTCGCTCACCGCGCCCGGTCTTCCAGGAACTGCTGCACCGCGCTGTAGAACTGGTGACGGTTGGTCTCGATCAGGGCGGCATGGGTGGCGTTGCCGACCATCACGTAGCGTTTGAACGGCACATGGGTCAGCCGGTTGAACAGCGCCATCCCCATCGCCGGCGGCGCCTCGGCGTCCCATTCGCCCTGGATCACCAGGGTCGGCACCGACAGCTGCTCGGGGTTCCAGCGCGGCTTGCCCGAGGCCCAGAACCGCATGGTGTCGAGCACCACCCCGTTGGGCGCCCGCACCGTGCCGGGGGCGGAGGGAGCGGGATCGGTCGCCAGCGTCGCCTTCAGCCAGTCGCGGAACACCGCGCGCGGCAGCACCGCGTCGCGCCGGTCGGCCGGCACCGATTTCAGCCAGATGTCGCGGGCGTCGTTGGGATCGATCTGGCGCCACGCCGGCACCTGGGCGAGGTCGGCGGCGGTGGGGGCCGGCCCGTCGCGCAGCCATTGCGGGGCGTACAGCACCAGCCGCTCGACCCGGCCCGGCACCTGGGTGGCATAGGACCCGGCGATGGTCGCCCCCCACGACCAGCCGATCAGCACCACCCGCGACACCCCGCGCCGCGACAGGATGTAATCGACCGCGCGGTTGAGGTCGTCGACCGCGTCGGCGGTGTCGATCACCGGGCGGTTGGATTCGGCCGGCTGGCCCATCTCGGCCGGGCGGCCCGATTTGCCGTAGCCGCGCAGGTCGAGGCTGTAGACGTCGTAGCCGCGCTGGGCCAGCCAATCCATCCAGCTCTGCCCCTCGACCGCCAGATCGAAGGCGGTGTGGGCGGGATAGGAGGCGCCGTGCAGGAACAGCACGGTGCGCTCGGGCCGGGCGTCGGCGTAATCGTCGCGATGCTTGTTGCGCAGATAAAGGTCGAGGCCGGACTGGACCGAAGGCACAAAGAAATCCTCGGCCACCACCTCGGCCGCCCCCGCCGTGGCGGGCAGCGAAAGCCACCCCACCAGACCAAGAGTGAGAATCCCCAGCAAGCGCGCCAGATTCGTCATGGTCCCGTCACCCCTTGATGGCTGCGCCGGCATGATGGACATGCCGGGCCGGAGAGAAAACCCCCCCTGGCCTTTTGTCATAAGGCAAAGTGACGCCGGGCTCTGTCGACCCGTCAACAGAAACCGGCGCCCGGCCTCATCCGCTGGCGGTGCCGGCCGGCAGCCGCACCGTGACGATGCTGCCCATCTCGCGCCGGGTTTCGACCTCGATCCGGCCGCCATGGCGCTCGACGAAGCGTTCGACCAGCGCCGGGCCGGGACCGGTCTCGGGCGGGGCGCCAAAGGCGCCGTCGGCGATGATGAAGGCGATCTCGCCCCGGCGGCGCTCGGCCCGCACCCGGACCCGCCCGCCGGCCGGCGCCCGCTTGATCGCGGTGCCGATCAGGGTGAACAGCACCTGTTTCAGCCGGCGTTCGTCGGCGACCAGCCAGCCGATGTCGAGCGGACAGTCGAACGACAGGCTGAGCTTCTTCTCGCGCAGCCGTTCGCGCGCCAGCCCGAGCACGGCGGTCAGCAGCGGATGGATGTCGACCGTGTCGAGTTCGAGCGTCATCTGCCCGGCCTCGATCGCGGCGAGGTCGAGGATGTCGGCGATCAGCCCCTCCAGCCCGTGACTGGCCTCAAGGATGCCGCGGGCATAATCGAGCTGGCGCGGGGTCAGCGGCCCGACGAACTCGGCCGCCAGCATCTCGGAAAAGCCGATCACCGTGGTCAGCGGCTTGCGGATCTCGGCCGAGACGCTGGCGATGAACTCGCTCTTCAGCAGGTCGGCGGCGGCCAGCGCCTCGTTGCGCTCGCGCAGCGCCCGTTCGACCCGGACCGAATCCGTCACGTCGAGCCAGGTCAGCAGCATCGCCCCGTCCGGCAGCGGCACCGAGGCGTAATCGACCACGGTGTCGTCCTGGCGCTCCAGCCGGCCGCCGCGCGGCACCCGGTCGCGGAACAGCGCCAGCAGCCGCTCGCGCAGCACCGGCCAGTCCGAGGCGCGGTCGGGCCGGCCCTCGAACAGCGCCCCCAGCGCGCCGATCACCTCGGTCAGATGCGGCTCGCCCCCCAGCCATTCCGGCGCCAGCCCCCAGATCCGGGCGAAGGCCGGGTTGGACAGGCCGAGCCGCCCGTCGGCGCGGAACACCGCCACCCCCTCGTGCAGGTGGTCGAGCGTCTCGCGCTGCACCGCCAGCATGGTGTTGAACGAGCGTTCCAGCGCCAGGGTGTCGGTGACATCCTCGAAGGTGAAGATCAGCCCGCCATGGGGATGGGCGGCGATGGTCTGGCGCAGGGTGCGGCCGTCGGGCAGATGCAGCAGGGTCTCGGTGGCGTCGATCAGCGAGATGAAGCGTTTGAGTTCGCCTTCCTTGAAGGCGCGGTAATCGGCCACCTCGGGCAGCAGCCGGCGTTCGCGCAGCGCGTCGAGCACCGCGCCGTGGGTCGGCTGGCCGGCCAGCCAGGTGCTGTCCAGCCGCCACAGCCGGGTGAAGGCGGTGTTGAAGAAGGCCAGCCGGGTGTCGGGGGCATAGATCGCGATCGCGGTGGCGAGCCGCTCCAGCACCTCGGCCTGGGCGCTGATGTGGCGCTCAAGCTCGGCCTCCAGTTCCTCGATCCGGGTCAGATCGACGCACACCCCGACGGTCAGCAGCTGGTCATCGGCGGTGAACGGCGCCTCGGTGATCTCGACCAGCCGCCGCTGCCCCGCCAGCACCAGATGGAAGGTCTCGGCGCGGGGCTCGCCGGCGGCGCGGGCGCGGGCGGCCAGCGCCCGGGTCTGCCGCATCACCTCGTCCGAGGCCAGCTCGACCTGCTCGGCCACCACCTCGACGTCGCTCGCCGCCTCGACCGCGCGGGCATAGGCGCGGTTGACCGACACCAGCGACAGATCGTCGTCGCGCACCCACACCGGCATCGGCTGGGCGTCGAGCAGCCCGACCAGCCGCTGGCGCGTCGCCTCCGCCAGGGCGAACCGGCTGCCGAGATCGTCGAGCGCCGCCGCCGCCTCGGTGACGTCCTGCACCCACACCAGCTCGCCGCCGCGCCCGCTGTCCTCGCCGCCCTCGGCGCGGATGCCGATCGCCCGCACCCGCCGCAGCCCGTCGCGCAGCGAAAGATCGAGCGAAAAACCGTCGCCGTCGGCGCGCAGCCGGGTCGCCGCCCGGTCGAGCAGCGCGGCATCGCCCGGCTCGAACGCCTGCAACACCTCGGCGAAATCGGACCGGGTGCCGTTGCCCAGCGCCAGCAGCACCGCCAGCCGGCGCGAACAGATCACGCTGTCGCCGATCCAGGCGAAGAACCCGTCCGGCGCCGCCTCCAGCCCCAGGCGGAACCGTTCGGCCGCGCCGGCGGCGGCGGCGGCGCTCCGCTGGGCCTGGGCCAGCCGCCAGCGCATCCACGCCGCCGCGCCCAGCCCCGGCAGCGCCAGCGCCGCCCCCAGCCCCAGCGACAGCGGATCAAGCCCGGACAGACCGTCCAGCAAAGCCGGATCGGCCGCCACCGGCCCCGCCATCGCCAGCATCGCCGCCCCCGCGGCAATCGTCGTGCGCATCGCCTGTTCCCCGTGAGGATCTCGGTCAAGAGCGTGACGGTCCGGCCGGGAAAAGACAAGCCCGCACCCGCATCGCGATTGCACCCGCCCCGGCACGGCTGATACACCCTCGCCCCACCGCCAACCAGCAAACGGGGCTCCCACGGTGAAAGCGATCTATGATTGGATGATGGCCAAGGCCGGCCATCGCCACGCCCTCTGGTGGCTGGCGGCGGTGTCGTTCATCGAAAGCTCGGTGTTCCCGATCCCGCCCGACGTGATGCTGATCCCGATGGTGCTGGCGGCACCGACCCGCTGGGCCCGCATCGCCCTGATCTGCACCCTGGCCTCGGTGGCCGGCGGTTTCCTCGGCTACGCCATCGGCCATTTCGCGATGGACAGCATCGGGATGGCGATCCTCGGCGCGTTCCATCTGGTCGACAAGTTCCACGCCCTGAAGCCGGTGATCGACGAATGGGGGGTGTGGTTCATCATCGTCAAGGGGATGACCCCGATCCCCTACAAGCTGGTGACCATCACCGCCGGCGCGTTCGATTTCGACCTGGCCCGCTTCACCTTCGCCTCGGTGATCGCCCGGGGCCTGCGCTTCTTCCTGGTGGCGGCGCTGCTGTGGAAGTTCGGCACCCCGATCCGCGATTTCGTCGAACGCCGCCTGACCCTGGTCACCACCCTGTTCGTGCTGCTGCTGGTCGGCGGCTTCGCCGTGCTGAAGTTCCTGTAGGCGGCGGCGCGCCTCACCCGTCCGGCGGCGGCGGGCGGCGGCCGCGCACCTGCGAGCGCAGGCGCACCCACGCCGCCTCCTGCCGGCGCTGGGCCTCGGCCTCGCACGGCACCTGAAACACCACCTTGGCCGGCCACGGCGCCACCAGTTCCGGCGCCGCCAGCACCTCGGGACGGAGAAAGCCCTCGGCGCCGCGAATCACCGTGGCGAAGCCGTTGCCCTCCGATTCGAGCGCGGCATTGTCCGGCCGCAGCAGGAAGGTGAGGAATTTCAGCGCGCCGGCCCGGTTGGGCGGGTCGCGCGGCACCGCCGCCACCTCGCTCCACACCGGATTGCCCTCGCGCGGATAGGCGAAGGCCAGCCCGGGGCGCGACCGCCGCGCCCGCATCACGTCGCCGCTCCACGCCACCACCAGGGCCAGGGAATGGTCGCGCAGCGCCGCCTGGATCCGGTCGGCCCGCACCAGCCGCGCCCGCGCCAGCAGCGGCGCCAGCCGGTTCTCGACCTGTTGCAGCCGGCGCGGATCGGCCGCGCAATGGGGCTCGCCCGCCGCCAGCAGCGCCAGTTGGACCATCACCGGATCGTCGAGCAGGGCGATCCGCCCGACCAGATCGGGCGGCGGCGAGAACAGCAGCGCCAGACTGTCGTGATCGCCGGGATGCACCGAGGAATCGACCGCCAGCCCGGTGGTGCCCCATTGGTGCGGCACGGTGTATTCGTTGCGGGGGTCGAACGGGCGCGAGCGCCAGGGATCCTCGACGTTCCAGAACCCGGCCAGACGGTCGGCCCACACCCGCTCGAGCCGGCCGCGCCCGATCAGCTCGGCGGCCTGATGGTCGAGCAGCAGGGCGACGTCATAGCCGGCGGCGGGATGGTCGAGCCGGCGCGGGATCTCGGCCGGCTCGCTCACCTCGACCAGCCGGACCCGCACCCCGTTCTGCTGTTCGAACCGCGCCAGCAGCGCGGGCGACAGCGCCCCGGCCCGGGCCAGCACCCGCAGCTCGTTGCCGGCCGCGCCGGCCGGGCCGCCCGCCACCGCCAGCAGGGCCGCGAGCAGCAAGGCCACGGCCCGGTGCCGGATCATGGGGTCAGGCCTCGTCCTCGATCCGGCTCATGTCGTCGTCCGACAGGCCGAAATGATGGCCGATCTCGTGGATCAGGACATGGCGCACCAGCCCGGCCAGATCCTCGCCGGTCTCGCACCAGTAATCGAGGATCGGACGGCGGTAGAGCAGGATCATGTCCACCCCGCCCGGCACCCCGCCATAGGCGTGGATGTCCATCGCCGAGCCGCGATACAGCCCGAGCAGGTCGAACGGGCTTTCCAGCCCCATCTCGCGCTCGGTGTCCTCGTCGGGAAAGTCCTCGATCCGGATCACCACGTCGGCGGCGTGGCGGCGCAGTTCCTCGGGGATTTCGGCGAACGCCGCCGCGGCGATCGCGTCGAGATCCTCGAGCGAGGGCGGGGTGGCGTGACGGAAGGGCGCGGACGAACTCATGGTCGCATTCTATCGCGGCGGCGGCGGCGGGACCAGCCCCGGCGCAGGCCGCCCGGCGGCCCGGCCCCGGCATTTGCGCCGGTCGCCAACCCCGCCCCAATCGTGATATCAACCGCACCGTTTCGTTTTGCTCCGATGGGGTCGATCCTCCGTCCGCCCCGACCGAAGGCCTTGTCCCATGTTGCTGCCCAGCACCACCCGCTTTGCCGCCCGGATCGTCCTGCCCCGCCCGGCGCTCGACCACGCGATCGAACTGGCCCACGCCATCGACGGCGAATTCACCCCGCCCGAGGTCGAGGACCATCTGCGCGAGGACGTCACCGCCCTGCTCGAGCATTTCGACCACCCCTTCACCGGCTGCTGGTGGGAGGACGCCCCGCTCGACCCGGCCACCGCGCCGCCGGAGGCGCCGGCCGCGACGGCGGCGGACCCCGACGCCGTCGCGGTCGAATACGGCCTGCTGCTGCTGCGCCAGGGCGACACCCCGCTGGAAATCGAGGTGGTGGTCGAGATCCTTCAGGCCGCGCTGCGGCGCTTCGGCCTGACCGGAGCGATCACGCTGGAATGGTGTGGCGACGGCAGCGGCCCCGACCAATGTTGGGGCGCGGCGGTGGTGCTGACCGCCGACCATGCCTGGGCCTTCAACAGCCGGGCCTGGCTGGCCCAGGCGCTGGCGACCCACGGCTTGGCCGGCCTGACCGAGGCGGCGGCGCCGCTGGCCAGCCCGCTGTTCACCCTGGCCCCGCCGCCGCTGCCGGCCCCGCCCGCGCCCGAGCCAGAGCCCGAGCCCGAGCCCGAAGCCGATTCGGCCGCCGCGGGGGACGCCGAGGGCGAAACCGCCCCGCAGGATCCGGCGGCGCCCGCCGCCGGCTGACCATTACAAAAAGCTCATCCTGCCGCCACGATGCGGTAACCCGGACGGTGCCACAGTTTTCACATCAGCCATGGATGACTTCTTGCGAAACTGACTCGCCTTCTTGTTTAGCCCGTCGCGCCCCCGATCCCCTCTCGAAGGGCGCGCCTCCCGCGAAAGCCCCCGCCCGTCCCCCCCCGGCGCGGGGGTTTTTCGTTGCGGCAGCGGGGCGCGGACGGCGGGCCGGCCTAGCGCAGGCCGAACAGCCGGGCGGCGTCGATCAGGAAAAACGTGGTCGAATCGATCAGGTCGGGCAGGCCGTAGAGGCAGACCAGCCCGGCGAACAGCGAGACGAGGCTGCGGAACAGGATCGCCTCCCAGAACGCCGAATCGTCCGAAGCGAGGGTGCCGGCCCGCGCCGGACCGGCCGAAACCACCGGCTCCCGCCCGCCGGGACCGCCGCGATATCCTGTTTCCCTGCCCGACCGGGACGAGGCCACCTGCCGCTCCTTAACCTCGAATTATGGTTTGCCGCGTCGAATGAAAGGTTTGGGCGCGGCCGATCCGCTTCAAGGTAACGGAGGCCGGGACGACGGTCTGTGAAAAAGCGACAGAAGCCCTGACATGCCGGCGCCCTTCAATCTTTCGGGGCGTGGCGTTGACACAACCTTGTTTTTGACTTTAATTGAATTGATTGATGCCACTTTAGAGTGCGCAGGGCCGCTCTCGCATGTATTTTGCCCACAGCCTGTCCGAGTGTGACGATCGAACGCATTGGCAGAAAATGTTCGATCACGCCACGGGTGCGGCGGCCCTGGCCGCCGAGTTCGCCCGTCCCTTCCAGGCGGATCGCGCCGCCACCGTCGCGGCGTTGCTGCATGATCTCGGCAAATATTGTCCCGAGTTCGCCGCCCGTCTCGAGGGCGCCGACATCCGGCTTGACCATGCCATCGCCGGAGCCGCCGAGATCCGCGCCCTGGGCGCCAAAGCCGCCGCCCAGTGGGACCGGTTCATGGCAGAGCTGCTGTCCTACGCCATCGCCGGTCACCATGCCGGATTGCCGGACTGGCAGACTCTCTCCGACCGCCTGCGACGGGAGCGGCCAACGCCCGATCCGGTCTGGCGCGCGGAGATCGCGGTCGATCCCACCCGTCTCGCCCCGGGGCTGAGGCCCCATCCGGCGAAGACGCGGCTGCCGTTCCAGTTGGGCTTCCTCGGGCGGATGCTGTTTTCCTGTCTGGTCGATGCCGATTACCGGGACACCGAGCGGTTTTACGCCGAGGCGGCGGGAGACGAGCCCGACCGCGACTGGCCCCGTCTGACCGGGATCGTGGGCGATCTGGTCGCCCGGTTCGACGCCCAGATCGCCGCCCGGCAGGCGACGGCCGCCGCGAGTCCGGTCAACCGCCTGCGCCGCGAGGTCCTGACCCATGTCCGGGAACAGGCGGCCCTGCCGCCCGGCCTGTTCACCCTGACGGTGCCGACCGGCGGCGGCAAGACGCTGACCTCGCTGGCCTTCGCCCTCGACCATGCCCGGCGCCACGGGCTGGAGCGGATCGTCTACGCCATTCCCTTCACCTCGGTGATCGACCAGACCGCCCAGGTGGTCCGCGCGGTGCTGGGCGACGAGGTGGTGCTGGAGCATCACAGCGCGATCGAGGCGGAGCAGCCGTCACGGTGGGAGCAACGCGACAAGCTGCGTCTGGCGATGGAGGACTGGGCCGCCCCGATCGTGCTGACCACCAATGTCCAATTGTTCGAAAGCCTGTTCGCCAGCCGCTCCGGGCGCTGTCGCAAGCTGCACAATCTGGCCAAAAGCGTGATCGTCCTCGACGAGGCCCAGACCCTGCCGCTGCCGCTGCTGCTTCCCTGCATGGCCGCGATCGACGAACTGGCCCGCAATTACGGCGCCTCGGTGGTGCTGTGCACCGCCACCCAGCCCGCCCTCGACCGGCGCCATTTTTCCGGCGGGGACGGAACCGGGCTGGACTTGGCGGGGCGGGAACTCGCCCCCGATCCCGAGGCGTTGGCGGCGCGGCTGGCGCGGGTGACGATCCGCTCCGGCGGCCCGCTCGGCGACGCGGATCTGGTCGCGGCGTTGGAGCGCACCCCCCAGGGGCTGGTGATCGTCAACAGCCGCAAGCACGCCCTGGCGCTGTACCGCCGCGCGAGCGAAAGCGGCCTCGACGGGCTGGTTCACCTCACCACCCGCCAGTATGCCGCCGACCGGCGGCGGATCCTGGCCGAAATCCGCCGGCGCCTGACCGACGGCCAGCCCTGCCGCCTGATCGCCACCTCGCTGGTCGAGGCCGGAATCGATCTCGACTTCCCCCGGGTGTGGCGGGCCGAGGCAGGGCTGGACCAGATCGCCCAGGCGGCCGGACGCTGCAACCGCGAAGGCCGCCGCCCGGTCGAAGACAGTATCGTCACCGTGTTCACCGCCCCCGACCACCCGCCCCCGCCCGAGGTGGCCCAATTGGCCGCCGCCTATGCCCGGATGGCGGGGAAGCACCCGGACCCGCTCGCCCCCGCCGCCCTGCGCGATTACTTCGCCGAGGTCTATTGGAGCAAGGGCCCCGATCTCGACCGTCACAAAATCCTTGGCCGATTCCAGGCCGATCGCGGCGGCCTCGCCTTCGAATACGAAACGGTGGCGCGGGAGTTCCGGATGATCGACAGCGCCCTGGTCCCGGTGATCGTCGCGCGGGAAGACGAGGCCAAGGCGGCGCTGAACCAACTCGGGATCGACGGGATCCGCCCCGGCCGGATCGCCCGCGCGCTTCAGTCCTTCGTCGTGCAGGTCCCGGCCAAGGCCCGCGCGCTGTTGCTGGCCAACGGCCATGTCGGTTTCGAGCGGGAGCCGTGCTTCGGCGATCAGTTCGCCGTCCTGCGCACCGAGAGCCTGTACCGGCCGGAAACCGGCCTGCTGTGGGAGGACGCGGACTATCTCGGTTTGGAGCAGTCGGTTTTCTAAGGGGGGTCGGCAGGCTGCGGATAAGGCTATCGTTGTACTCCTGACACAGAGAAGATCTCGACTCCTGCGTCCTTACCTTGGTAAGGTGCCCTCCGTGGATCACTGAAGGGCATTGCCCCGCATTGGAGTGACGTCACCATGACCCCCCATTCGGTAAATTATGTGCACGTGCAGCAATTCGTTCAGATCAAGGACGATGTTCATTGGAGCGACCTCATCCTCGTGGCGATTTTTGTGATTTACAAAATCATGCTGCAATTCTTTTAATCCCAGAGGCTCGCTCCTTCGTCGCCCCCCCCACGTGGGGGGCGTGGATCGAAACTCTGTATCCATAAGCACGACGATTGCCGTTGAACGTGACTTTAGGAGCGAGCCCATCATGTCCCAGGGTGTCAGATTGCGGGTTTCGGGCGCGCATGCCTGTTTTACCCGGCCGGAAATGAAGGCGGAGCGGGTTTCCTATGACGTGATGACGCCCTCGGCGGCGCGCGGCATCCTGGAGGCGATCCACTGGAAGCCGGCCATTCGCTGGGTGGTCGATGCGATCCATGTGTTGAAGCCGGTTCGCTTCCACACCCTGCGGCGCAACGAGGTCGGCAGCAAGATCCCGGTCGCCAAGGTCAAGACCGCGCTCAACCGGGGGAGTCTGGAGGGGTTGGAGCTGCGGGTCGAGGACGACCGCCAACAGCGCGCCACCACCCTGCTGGTCGATGTCGATTACGTGATCGAGGCCCATTTCGACCTGACCCCCCGGGCCGGGGCCGAGGACAATCCGGGCAAGCATCTCGACATCTTCAATCGCCGCGCCCGCCGGGGGCAGTGCTTTCATCAGCCCTGCCTCGGCACGCGCGAATTCCCGGCCCGGTTCGATCTGCTCGCCGACGACGCGCCCCCTCCCCCCGCCATCGACGACAGCCGGGATCTCGGCTTCATGCTGTGGGACATCGACCATGGCGGCGACCGCGCCGCGATGTTCTTCCGCGCCCGGATGGAACGCGGCGTGGTGCGGGTGCCGCCGCCCGGGTCGCCGGAGATCCGCCGATGAGCGTCCTGGCCGCGCTGACCAGCGCCTATGACCGCCTCGCCGAACGCCACGAGGTGCCGCCGTTCGGCTATTCCAAAGAGAAGATCGGCTTTCTGATTTCCCTGAACGAAGACGGCACCCCGGCCCTGCCGCCGATCGATCTGCGTCAGGGCAGCGGCAAGAAGCTCGCGGCGCGGATGCTCGACGTACCGCAGCCGGCCAAGCGGACCTCGGGGATCGCGCCCAATTTCCTGTGGGACAAGACCTCCTATGTCCTCGGGGTGACGGCGGGCGAGGGCAAGCGCGTGGCCGACGAACATGCCGCCTTCGTCCAGCGCCATCGCGACGCCCTGGCCGCGACCGACGATCCCGGCCTGCGGGCGCTGCTGGCCTTCCTGCGCGACTGGACGCCCGACCGCTTCGCCGCGCTGGGCTGGCCGGAGGAGATGAAGGATCAGAACGTCGTCTTCGCCCTTGGGCGGGACTACCTGAACGACCAGTACCTGCATGACCGGGCGGCGGCGCGGGAGATCTGGGCCGATCTGGCCTCGGCCGGAAACCAGACCCAGGCGGTCTGTCTGGTCAGCGGCCGGACCGCGCCGATTGCCCGGCTGCATCCGGCGATCAAGGGGGTATGGGGCGGGCAATCCTCCGGCGTCTCGATCGTCTCCTACAACAAGGACGCCTTCGAATCCTACGGCCACGCCCAGGGCGACAACGCCCCGGTGTCCGAAGCCGCCGCCTTCGCCTATACCGCCGTGCTCAACCGCTTCCTGGCCGGCGACAGCCGCAACCGGCTTCAGATCGGCGACGCCTCGACGGTGTTCTGGGCCGATGCCGCCGACGCCGCGACCGCGCAACTGGCCGAGGATGCCTTCCTCGCGATGCTGGGCGACATCGACGAGGACAAGCAGGCGGCCGAGGTGCGGGCGATCCTCGACAAGATCCGCCAGGGCCGGCCGGTCCAGGATTTCGATCCGCATCTGAGCGAGGGGGTTCGCTTCTACGTGCTGGGGCTGGCCCCCAACGCGGCGCGGGTGTCGATCCGCTATTGGTTCGAAAGCGATTTCGGCCATCTCGCCGACAATTACCGGCGCTATGTCGCCGACATCCGCATCGCGCCGCCGCCGCGCGATCCCTATCCGCCGCTGTGGCGCTTCCTCCAGGAAACCGCCGTGCTGGGCAAGCGGGAGAACGTGCCGCCCAATCTGGCCGGCGAGGTCCTGCGCGCGATCCTGACCGGCACCCGCTATCCGCTGACCCTGCTGTCCACCGTCCTGATGCGCCTGCGCGCCGACAAGAGCGTCAGCGCCCTGCGCGTGGCCCTGCTGCGGGCGGTTCTGATCCGGAATTACGGTTACACCGACAAGGAGGCTCCCGTGGCGTTCGACCCGGACAATACCAACAAGGGCTATCTGCTGGGGCGGCTGTTCGCCGTTTACGAACAGATCCAAAGCGCGGCGTTGGGCCGCAATGTCAACGCGACGGTCAAGGACAAGTACTACGGCGCGGCCTCGGCGCAACCGCGCAAGGTGTTCGCGTTTCTGGAAAGCGGCTCCGCCAATCATCTGTCCAAGCTCGGCAAGACCAAGCCCGGCGCCAAGGTCAACCTGGAAAAGGAGATCGGCGCGATCATGGGCCTGATGTCGCCCGGCGAGGATCCGTTCCCCGCCTCGCTTTCCGCCGAACAGCAGGCCCTGTTCGGCCTCGGCTATTACCACCAGCGCAACCAGTTCTTCGTTGCCAAGGATCACGATTCTTCTGCCCAGAAGGAGCCCGCCGTATGAGCGCCCTGTCTCGCCGTCACGAATTCGTCGTTCTGTTCGATGTCGCCAATGGCAACCCCAATGGCGATCCCGACGCCGGCAACCTGCCGCGCCTGGACCCCGAGACCAACCACGGTCTGGTGTCCGATGTCTGCCTGAAGCGGAAGGTCCGCAATTACATCGAACTGGCCAAGGGCGACGAAGCCGGCTTCCACATCTACGTTCAGGACGGCTCGATCCTCAACGAGAAGCACCGCGAGGCCTATCTCGCCCTGCGGCCCGGCGACGACAAGGTCGCCAAGGACGCCAAGCTGAATCCCAAGGACGAGGCCGAGGCGAAGAAGCTGCGCGACTTCATGTGTGCCAATTTCTTCGACATCCGCAGCTTCGGCGCGGTGATGGGCACCGGGATCAATTGCGGTCAGGTGCGCGGGCCGGTCCAGTTCGCCTTCGCCACCTCGGTCGAGCCGATCGTGCCGGTTGAAATTTCGATCACCCGGATGGCCGCCACCACCGAGAAGGAAAAGAAGGACAAGGCCCAGGCGGAGGACGGCGACGGCAACGACCGCACCGACAACCGCACGATGGGCCGCAAGCATATCGTGCCCTATGGCCTCTATCGCGCCCACGGCTTCATCTCGGCCAAGCTGGCCGAACGCACCGGCTTTTCCGACGCCGATCTCGATCTGTTGCTGGAGGCGGTCGAGAACATGTTCGAGCATGACCGCTCGGCGGCGCGGGGGGAAATGGCGGTGCGCCGGCTGATCGTGTTCCGTCACGATTGCGCGCTGGGCAAGGCCCCGGCCCACCGCCTGTTCGACCGGGTCAAGGTCGGCCGCAACATCGACGGCGAATTCCGCGCCGTCAACGACCCGGGGATCGCCAACCGGCCCCCGGCGCGCAGCTTCGCCGATTATCTGGTGACGATCGAGCGGGATTCCCTGCCCGACGGGGTGGAGATCATCGAGCGGCTGTAGGGCCTGGCCCGGCGGCGGCGGCGGCGGCGCCGGGGCGCGACGACGAGCGGGAGGGCGAGCCCATCCCGCTGTCCGCGCTTCAGCATGCGGTCTATTGCCGGCGGCAGGCGGCGCTGATCCATCTCGAACGGCTGTGGGAGGACAACCGCTTCACCGCCGAGGGCCATCAGCTCCACCTCGCCGCCGACCGGGGCGACCAGCGCAAGGCGCGAGGCGTGCGCCGGGTGACCGCGCTGCCCCTGGCCGCGCCCCGGCTGGGGATCGCCGGCGTGGCCGATCTGGTCGAGTTCCGCCGCGCCGCCGATGGCAGCGAGACGCCGTTTCCGGTCGAATACAAACGCGGCAAGCCCAAGCCGCATCGCGCCGACGAGGTCCAATTGTGCGCCCAGGCGCTGTGCCTGGAAGAGATGACCGGGCGGACGGTGCCCGAGGGCGCGCTCTATTACGCCGAGACCAAACGCCGGGTCGCGGTCGCCTTCGATGCCGAGCTGCGCGCCCTGACCGAAGCGACCATCGCCGACCTGCGGGCGATGTTCGCCACCCTGCGCACCCCGCCACCGGTGTTCCGAAGCGACCGCTGCCGGGCCTGTTCCCTGCTTGATCTGTGCCGTCCCCAGGCCGCCGCCCGCCCCGCCCGGCAATGGCGCGAGCGGATGCTGGCCGCCCTGCTGTCCGATGACGGGGAGAGGTGATGAAGAAGCTGCTCAACACGGTCTATGTCACCACCCCGGGGGCAGGCCTGCGCAAGGACGGCGAGACCCTGGTGGTCGAGGTCGAGGGCACGGAAAAAGGCCGGGTCCCGCTGCACATGCTGGCCTCGGTGGTGGTGTTCGGGGGCATCTACCTCTCCCCCGCCCTGATCCAGGCCTGCGCCGCGAACGGCATCACCATCGTGCTGCTCGATCGCGGCGGACGTTTCCAGGCCCGGGTCGAGAGGCCGGTCAGCGGCAACGTCCTGCTCCGCCGCGCTCAATACCGGGCATCGGAGCAGCCGGAAGAGATCGTCCGCAGCCTGGTGATGGGCAAGGTCGCCAACCAACGCTCGGTGCTGATGCGGGCGATGCGCGATCACGGCGCCGACCAGACCCCGGCGCAGGGCGCCGCCCTGGCCGAGGCGACCGAGCGGATGGCCCACATCCTGCGCCGGGTGGAGACCGCGACCGGCGACACCGACGCGTTGCGCGGCGCGGAAGGGGAGGCCGCCGCGCTCTATTTCGCCGTGTTCCCTCACCTGATCCGCTCCCCCGACGCCGCGTTCGCGTTTCGGGGCCGGTCGCGCCGGCCCCCGCTCGATCCGACCAACGCGCTGCTGTCGTTCCTCTACACCCTGCTGACCCACGATTGCCGCGCCGCCGCCGAAAGCGTCGGACTGGACCCCGCCGTAGGCTTCCTGCACCGCGACCGGCCGGGACGGCCCAGCCTTGCGCTTGATCTGATGGAGGAACTGCGCCCGGTCCTGGCCGACCGTCTGGCGCTTTCGCTGATCAATCGCCGCCAGCTTCGGGCCGAGGATTTCGAGTACCACGACGGCGGGGCCGTTCTGCTCGGCGACGAAGGGCGCAAGACGGTGCTGACCGCGTGGCAGGACCGCAAGAAGGAGGAACGTCAGCACCCGTTCCTGGGCGAGGCCGTGCCGCATGGACTGGTGCCGTATCTCCAGGCCCTGCTGCTGGCCCGCCATCTGCGCGGCGACCTTGATGCCTATCCGCCCTGGTTCTGGAAATAAGGGAGGCGCCGATGATGGTCCTGGTCACCTACGACGTCAGCACGGTCGATCCGGGCGGCAGCCGCCGGCTGCGCAAGGTCGCCAGGGCCTGCCAGGATTATGGACAACGGGTGCAGAATTCCGTGTTCGAAATCGAGGTCGATCCGGCCCAATGGGTCGGCCTGAAAGCCCGGTTGGAAGCCATCATCAATCCGGCGTCCGACAGCCTGCGCTATTATTTCCTCGGCTCGAACTGGCAACGTCGCGTCGATCATGTCGGGGCAAAACCGGCCGTCGATCTGAACGGGCCTCTGATCCTGTAAGCGCGGGTGATCCCACGGGAACGATCCGGTGCGAACCCCAAGCGTGTCGGGACTCCCCGGACGGTTCGCACCAGGGCTAACTCTTTGACATCGTGAATCATTGACGCCCCAGCCCCGGGCCGTCGCCCCAAAACCGGCCGGTCTCCCGCCGGTTCGCGCCAATGCGGCGATTCTCTCAATCAGCACAATCTGTTATTTCAGGACAGTCGCCCCCCACGCGGGGGCGTGGATTGAAACCCACCCCCGCCACCGTCGCCGCCGCCTGCGAGGCCCGTCGCCCCCCACGCGGGGGCGTGGATTGAAACGGCGCGCTGACCATCACCGCCGGAGCCAACACCGGCGTCGCCCCCCACGCGGGGGCGTGGATTGAAACACCTGCCCCGTGGTCAGAGCCGGGCGGGGGGATCGTCGCCCCCCACGCGGGGGCGTGGATTGAAACCCCGCCCCCGTCCGCGCCGCCGATGAGGGCGGTGGTCGCCCCCACGCGGGGGCGTGGATTGAAACGTGGTCACAGCGATGAGCCGTCGCTGGTCGGTGCGTCGCCCCCACGCGGGGGCGTGGGTTGAAACCCGGGGGAGGTTGGCCCCGGCGACCTGCCACCCGCGTCGCCCCCCACGCGGGGGCGTGGGTTGAAAGGACCACGCGATTGCCGATGCCATTCGGAACCGCACAGGTTTCTCCGCCCGAGTTGGTGGCTCGGACTTTCTTTTCTTTTGATCATCAATAACGAAGGGGGTCCGGGGCATCGCCCCGGGCGGGTCGGGGCGGCAGCCCGAGGCTCACCCCACGGGTGAGCCTTCCTTCCCGGTCGGCGGAAAACATTTCATTTTCAAGCTGGTGGGGGCGGCGGGACTTGAACCCGCAAAGCCGAGGCCGGACGATTTTAAGTCGTCTGTGTTTACCGTTTCACCACGCCCCCCGGGGGCCGGTATCTTTCCGTTGTGACGGCGGGCTGTCAATCGCCCTCAACGGCTGGCGGCGCGCCATGCCTGCAACGCCGGCCAGGCCAGCACCGCGTCGCGATAGGCCGCCGCTTCCGGGCTCAGCGGCAGATGGTAGGTGGCGCAGCGGGTCACCACCGGGGCATACATCGCGTCGGCGATGGTGAAGCGGCCGAACAGAAACGGCCCGTCGCCGCCGAACCGGGTCCGGCATTCCACCCACAGCGCGTCGAGCCGGCGGATCTCCGCCGCCAGATCGTCGGGGAACTCGGTCAGCGGCGCGTCAAGCAACAGGTCCATCGGGCAACGCTGGCGCAGCACCGGAAAGCCGGCATGCATCTCGGCCGACACCGCGCGGGCGACGGCGCGGGCGGCAGCGGCGTCGGGCCACAGCCCGGCCTGGGGAAAGCGTTCGGCCAGATATTCGCAGATCGCGATCGAGTCCCACACCGTCAGGCCGCCCTCGATCAGCACCGGCACCTTGCCGGCCGGCGACCATTTGCGGATCTCGGCCTTGGTCTCCGGCTGGCGCAGCGCGATCTCGACTTCCTCGAACCGCGCGCCGGTGGCCTTCAGCGCCAGCCACGGCCGCAGCGACCAGGAGGAAAACCGCTTGGTCCCGATCACCAGGGTCAATCCCATCGCATCCTCCTTCGCCACACCGCGAACAAGGCGACTGTCGCATCGCCGTTCGGCGCCGCCAAGCCCTCTTTTCTCCCGCGCCGCTCTCGGCCATGCTGGGCCGACCGACAAAGCGACGGGAGGAGAGGAAAGTTGCGGCAGACCCTGGTCGACAACGAGGCCGGCGCGCCGGCAATCCCGCTGGTGGCGTTGCGCCGCGACCAACTGGCCGGCTGGCTGGCCGACCATCCCGACGCCCGCCCCTGGGTCGAGTCGCTCGGCTTCGCCGCCGAGCCCGGCGCCCTCGCCCCCCTGCCCGGCCCCGACGGCCGCCTCGCCCGGATGCTGGCCGGGATCGCCGACGACGATCCGTGGGCCGTCGCCGCCCTGCCCGCCCGCCTGCCGCCCGGCCGCTACCGGCTCGACCCCGAGCCGGAACCGGCGGCGGCCGAGGCGGCGGCGCTGGCGTGGCGGCTGGCCGATTACGGCTTCGACCGCTACCGCGCCGCCCCGCGCCCGCCCGCGCCGCTGCTGGTGTGGCCGGAGCGGGCCGACCGCGCCCGGGTGCGCCGCGCCGCCGAGGCGGTCGAGCTGGTGCGCGACCTGATCAACACCCCCGCCGCCGATCTCGGCCCGGCCGAGTTGGCCGCCGCCGCCGAAGCCCTCGCCGCCCGCCACGGCGCCTCCTGCCGCAGCGTGGTCGGCGACGGGCTGCTGGCCGAGAATTATCCGATGATCCACGCCGTCGGCCGCGCCGCCGCCCCCGCCCGCCGGCCGCGCCTGATCGACCTGCGCTGGGGCGACCCCGCCGCGCCGCGCGTCACCCTGGTCGGCAAGGGGGTCTGTTTCGACAGCGGCGGGCTCGACCTCAAGCCGTCGGCCTCGATGAAGCTGATGAAGAAGGACATGGGCGGCGCCGCCCATGTGCTGGGGCTGGCCGGGATGATCATGGATGCCGGCCTGCCGGTGCGGCTGCGGGTGCTGATCCCGGCGGTGGAGAACGCGGTATCGGGCGAGGCGATGCGGCCGCTCGACGTGCTGCCCTCGCGCAAGGGGCTGACCGTCGAAATCGGCAACACCGACGCCGAGGGCCGGCTGATCCTGGCCGACGCCCTGGCCGAGGCCGCCAGCGAGGACCCGGCCCTGCTGATCGACGTCGCCACCCTGACCGGGGCGGCGCGGGTGGCGCTCGGCCCCGATCTGCCGGCGCTGTTCTGCCGCGACGACGCCCTCGCCGCCGAGATCCTGGCGGCGGGCGAGGCGGCGGGCGAGCCGCTGTGGCGGCTGCCGCTGTTCGCCCCCTATCGCCGCCTGCTCGACAGCAAGGTCGCCGACCTCGCCAGCGTGTCCGACGGACCGCATGCCGGGGCGATCACCGCCGCCTTGTTCCTGGCCGAGTTCGTTCCGCCGACGGTGCCGTGGCTCCATCTCGACGTGCTGGCCTGGAACGGCCGCGCCCGCCCCGGCCGGCCCGAGGGGGGCGAGGCGCTGGCGCTGCGCGCCCTGTTCGCGCTGGTCGCCGCCCGCGTCGCCGCCCCGGCCGGGTCCTGAGCGAAAGCGGGGGACGGGCACGGAATCGGCGATTGTCGGGGCCGGCGGCGGCGGCTAGAGTGTTGCCGTGACGTAAATGAGATCGGGCTCGCGATGAGTATCGGCCTCACCCCGGTCCAGGCGCTCGATCTGTGGCGAGGCGCGATCGTCGAGAGCGTGCGCCACGATGCCCCCGACCTGTCGGCGCGGCAGATGGCCCTGGTGTTGACCGTCTACCTGCAACAGCCGCCCCACACGGTGCGCGGCCTTGCGGCCTGTCTCCGCGTCTCGAAACCGGCCATCACCCGGGCGCTCGACCGGTTGAGCGCCTTCGGCCTGATCAGGCGCGCGGTCGATGATCACGACCGCCGCTCGGTTCTTGTTGAACGCACCGTCAAAGGCACGGTGTTTTTGAGGGAATTCGGTGACATCATCGTCACCGCCGCCGCCGCGGCCGACCCGGAGCCGGCGGACCCGAGGGGGGATAGCGTCCACCATGTACGATGACGATGGCCTGAAACCGATCAATGACAGCGACATGGACTCCCTGTTCGTCCTGCCGCTGTCGATCATTCCGTTGCAGACCCCGGCGCTGCAATCGGCCCGGCTGATCAAGAATGTCCGCCTGCGCAGCGTGGTCGAGATTTTTTCCGACGTCCAGACCGGCTCGGGCCAGGTCGAGGTCGAGGCACTGCCGGCGATGTTCGGCTGGCCGGCCGATCAGGTCCATCCCGACCTGATGGTGCTGCGCCGCCTCGCCTTGCTGCCGAGCTACGACGTCTACAGCCTGCGCATCTCGCTGCGCGAGCACGGCATCGCCGTCAACGATTTCGCCGCGCTCAAGCTGTCGCCCGAGAAATCGGCCGAGCTGACCCGCTACATGATCATGTTCACCCGCCCGCTGATGAAGATGATCTATTCGGGCGAGGACATCCAGATCGAGAGCTACGACGACCTGCTGAAGCTGTTCCGCGACCCCGACGTCAAGAAGGCGCGCCAGCGGCTGATGACCATGGCCGAAAGCCTCAACATCGACGTGTTCGACGTGCCGCGCTTCCTTGAGGATTACGGCGACACCTTCATGTCGCTCAGCTATTTCCGCCACTGCCTCGACCGGCTCGAACCCTATTTCTCCGCCTGCGTCGATTCGCTGTCGCCGATCCGCAGCCATTTCCAGCTCAAGCAGAACGTCAACCTGATGAAGACCTGCGACATGATCGAGGAGGTGATCAATTCGATGAGCGCCTCGATCACCGGCCGGCTCGAAGTGTTCGAGAAGCGCACCGGCGAGATGTGGGAAAACATCAATCAGGACGAGTTTCGCGCCATCCGCACCATGGTCGAACGCTATCACGTCACCATCGGCGCCGCCCTGTGCGGCCTGACCGTCAAGATGAGCGCCTTCGCCCGGATGTTCCCCCGCCCCAATTCCGGCGGGCCGATCAAGCGGGCCGATTTCATGATGACCGAGATGATCCAGGGGATCGAACTGATCCGCGACGTCGAAAAGCACGGCGTGAGCGAGGCCTGAGCGCGGCGCGGCCCCGGCCGCCCCGCCCCCTCTCTCCCGTCCGCGCCCGTCAACCCGCGCCTGCCGAGGCCCCGGCGGCACACCGCCAAAAGTGGTGGCGTTGACAAGCTTGGCACCGGGCTATATTTTGCATTGCAATACCAATTTTGCCCGGCGGCCCCGCAACCGGCCGCCCGGCGGATGCCTGCGGGGTACTCTCGAGCATGAAAGTTCTGGTCGCGGTCAAACGGGTGGTCGATTACAACGTCAAGGTCCGGGTCAAGGCGGACAAGAGTGGCGTCGAGACCGCCAACGTCAAGTTCAGCATGAATCCGTTCGACGAGATCGCCGTCGAGGAAGCGGTCCGGCTCAAGGAAGCCGGCATCGCCAGCGAGATCGTCGCGGTGTCGGTCGGGCCGCAGGCGGCGACCGAAACCCTGCGCACCGCGCTGGCGATGGGGGCCGACCGTGGCATCCTGGTCCAGACCGATGCCGAGGTGCAGCCGCTGGCGGTGGCCAAGCTGCTGAAGGTGCTGGCCGAGCGCGACCAGCCCGGCCTGATCCTGCTCGGCAAGCAGGCGATCGACGACGATTCCAACCAGACCGGCCAGATGCTGGCCGCCCTGCTCGGCTGGCCGCAGGGCACCTTCGCCTCGAAGGTGTCGCTGGCCGACGGCACCGCGACCGTCACCCGCGAGGTCGATGGCGGCCTCGAGACCGTGGCGCTCGACCTGCCGGCGGTGGTCACCGCCGATTTGCGTCTCAACGAGCCGCGCTATGCCAGCCTGCCCAACATCATGAAGGCCAAGAAAAAGCCGATCGAGACGCTGACGCCGGAGCAGCTCGGGATCGACGTCGCGCCGCGCCTGATCACCCTGTCGGTCGAGGAGCCGGCCAAGCGTCAGGCCGGCATCAAGGTTCCCGACGTCGCCACCCTGGTGGAAAAGCTGACCTCCGAAGCGAAGGTGATCTGACGATGAGCGTTCTCGTCCTGGCCGAACACGAAGCCGGCGCGCTGAAGCCCGCCACCCTCAACACCGTCACCGCCGCGCTCCAGCTCGGCGGCGAGGTCGATCTGCTGGTCGCCGGCGCCGGGGTGGGCCCGGTCGCCCAGGCCGCCGCCGCGATCCCCGGCATCGCCAAGGTGCTGGTGGCCGAATCCGACGCGCTGGCCCATCCGCTGGCCGAGCCGCTGGCGGCGGTGCTGGTGGCGCTGGCCCCCGGCCGCGGCGCGATCCTCGCCCCCGCCACCACCACCGGCAAGAACGTGCTGCCGCGCGTCGCCGCCCTGCTCGACGTCGCCCAGATCTCCGACGTGGTCGGGGTGGTCGCCGCCGACACCTTCGTCCGCCCGATCTATGCCGGCAACGCCCTGGCCACCGTGCGCTCGACCGACCCGATCAAGGTGGTGACGGTGCGCACCACCGCCTTCGCCCCCGCCGCCGCCACCGGCGGCAGCGCCACGATCGAGGCGGTCAGCGTCGCCGCCCCGGCCGCCCGCGCCCGCTTCGTCTCGGCCCAGCTGTCGAAGTCGGAACGGCCGGACCTGACCAGCGCCCGCATCGTCATCTCCGGCGGGCGCGGCATGCAGTCGGGCGACAATTTCCACCTGCTCGAAACCATCGCCGACCAGCTCGGCGCGGCGGTCGGCGCCTCGCGCGCCGCGGTCGATGCCGGCTTCGTCGCCAACGACCTCCAGGTCGGCCAGACCGGCAAGATCGTCGCCCCCGACCTCTACATCGCGGTCGGCATCTCGGGCGCGATCCAGCATCTCGCCGGGATGAAGGACTCGAAGGTGATCGTCGCCATCAACAAGGACGAGGAAGCGCCGATCTTCCAGGTGGCCGATTACGGTCTGGTCGCCGATCTGTTCAAGGCCCTGCCGGAACTGTCCGCCGCCCTCAAAACCTCCTGACCCCGACGGCCGGCTCCCATCGGGGGCCGGCCATTCCCCAGCCCCCCCCTGACGCGGAGATCACGTCCATGACCAACATTTCCCAGATTGGTGTCGTCGGTGCGGGGCAGATGGGCAGCGGGATCGCCCAGGTCTGCGCCACCGCCGGCTATCCGGTGGTGCTGCTCGACGTCAACGATGCCGCCCTCGAACGCGGCCTCGCCACCATCGACCGCTTCCTTACCCGCGCGGTCGGCAAGGGCAAGCTGGCCGAAGCCGACAAGACCGCGATCCAGCAGCGGATCCGCACCACCCGCGATTACGCCGATTTCGGCGATTGCGATCTGGTGATCGAGGCCGCCACCGAGGACGAGGCGATCAAGCGGGCGATCTTCCACAAACTCTGTCCGGTGCTGCGCCCCGACGCGCTGATCGCCTCGAACACCTCGTCGCTGTCGATCACCCGCCTTGGCGCCGCCACCGACCGCCCGGCCCGCTTCATGGGGATGCACTTCATGAACCCGGTGCCGGCGATGCAGCTGGTCGAGCTGATCCGCGGCATCGCCACCGCCGAGGAAACCTTCGCGGTGGTGCGGGAAATGACCGTCAGACTCGGCAAGCAGCCGGTCTCGGCCGAGGATTTCCCCGCCTTCATCGTCAACCGCATCCTGCTGCCGATGATCAACGAGGCGGTCTACACCCTCTATGAGGGGGTCGGCTCGGTGCTGAGCATCGACACCGCCCTCAAGCTCGGCGCCCACCATCCGATGGGGCCGCTCGAACTGGCCGACTTCATCGGCCTCGACACCTGCCTCGCGGTGATGCAGGTGCTGCATGACGGCCTCGCCGACACCAAGTACCGGCCCTGCCCGCTGCTGGTCAAATATGTCGAGGCCGGCTGGCTCGGCCGCAAGACCGGGCGCGGCTTCTACGATTATTCCGGCGAAACCCCGGTTCCCACCCGCTGATCAGCGGGCTCTGCCCGCCCCCGCCAAGGGCCGCAAGGCCCTTGGAACCCCTTGGGGGTCGGGCACGGAACGGCCTTTCAGCTTGGGCGCGGATCTTGGCCGCGCGAAGGGCAAGGAAGGGGATCCAAGGGCCTTCGGCCCTTGGCGGGGGTGGGCGGAGCCCACATCAGCCTTCGATCAGGGCCAGCAGCGGCGCCCATTCGGCCAGATAGCTTTTGACCCGCCCTTCCGGGCTTTCGAACAGGCTGCTGCCGCGCGCGGCGGCGGCGGGATAGAGCTGGGTGTCGCGCAGCCGCGCCACCACCGGGAAGCCGAGCCCGGCGAAGAAGCGGTCGAGCTGTTCGCTGGCGCGGGTGCCGGGCCGCAGCCGGTTGCCGACCACCGCCACCACCCGCTTGTTCTTGCGCACCGCCTTGACCTTGGCCAGCCGGTCGAGGAAGCGGGCGGTGGCGTCCTGGTCGAAGGCACCGGGCAGCACCGGCACCACCACGATGTCGCTGATGTCGATCAGATCCTCGACGTCCTTGTGATGCATCGCCGCCGGGGCGTCGATCACCAGCCGGTCGAGCCCCTTGGGCACCGACTCGACCTGCTTGGCCCAATCGAGGCCGAGGATCTGCGGCAGCCCGGCCGCGCGCCGGCCGAGCCAAGCCAAGCTGGAGGCCTGACGGTCGCAATCGCCGAGCGCGGTGACCAGCCCCCGCCCGGCCAGGGCGGCGGCGAGATGGGTCGCCAGCGTGGTCTTGCCGCATCCCCCCTTCAGGTTGCCGACCAGAATGGTGAGGGGCGCCCGGCTCACGGCTGGACGATCTCCTTGGCATTGGACACCACCCGGGCCTTGAACGGACAGGGATTGACCTTCTGGCCCGACACCTCGCAGGTCTGGGGATAGCCGTAGGGGCTGTCGGCGGTCAGTTCGAGCCGGTCGGGCCGCATCACGCAGGAATAAAGCCGTTCGGCGCTGCCCTTGGGGGGGATCCCGCTGGTCGAGACCAGCCACGCGTCGAGCACCTGCCCCTTGAGGCTGCCGGTGAACTTGCCGGCAAAGCCGATCGGCAGCGGGGTATGGTTGTCGACCACCACCCGGATGCGGCAGCCGCGCTTTTCCGGCATGCCGGGGGTGACGAAGCTCCAGACGCTGACCACCACCTCGCCCGGCACGCTGTCGGGCACCCCGCCCTCGGCCCGGGCCGGCGCGGCGGCCGCCAGCAGCAGGGCGGCGAAAACGACAGGCGGAAGCAGGCGGCGGCGGATCGTCATGGCCAAGAAGGGTAGAAGGGAGCCGCCTTCGGCACAAGCGCCGAATCCATCCGCCCTTGCCGTCGGCAAGGCCCTGTCACACATCTGCCTTATCTGGTATCGATGCCGCGCCCGCGCCGGGGCGCGAGCGGACACCGACGGAGACCTCCCCAAATGCTGCTTCGCCTGTTTCAGTCCCTGATGCCGCGAGAAGAGCGGTTCGTCGATCTTTTCGCCGCCCATGCCCTCAAGGTCCAGGAGGCAGCCGGCGCGCTGGAGGATCTGATGGCCGACGGGGCGGACATGGTGCTCCACCACCGCCGGATCTGTACCGTCGAGGGCGAGGCCGACGCCATCACCCGCAAGACCCTCCAGGCCCTGCACCGCAGCTTCATCACCCCGTTCGACCGCGACCAGATCCACCGCCTGATCACCGCGATGGACAACACCGTCGATGGGATCGAGGACGTCGCCCAGCGGGTCGATGTCTATGGGGTGCGCGATTTCAGCCCCGACATGCGCGATTTCGCCGCCGGCATCTCCGCCTGCGCCCGCCTGCTGGCCGAGGCGATCCCGATGATGCGCCAGATCAACCGCAACGCCGAGACCATCAACCAGTTGTGCGAGGAGATCGGCCGCCAGGAAAGCATCGCCGACCAGCGCCAGCGCGAGGGGCTGCGCGCCCTGTTCGCCAGTGAACGCGACCCGGTCCGGCTGATCGCCCGCAAGGAACTCTACCAGCGGCTGGAAAAGGTCACCGACCGCTTCGACGACGTCGCCAACGTGATCGAAACCATCGTCATCGAACAGGTCTGACCCCAATGGAAGTCGCAGTCGCTCTGCCGGTGATCTGGGCGCTGGTGCTGGTCGCCCTGGTCTTCGATTTCCTCAACGGCCTGCATGACGCGGCCAATTCGATCGCCACCGTGGTCTCGACCCGGGTGCTGTCGCCCAAATACGCGGTGGTCTGGGCCGCCTTCTTCAACACCGTCGCCCTGCTGGTGTTCGCCCCCCACGTCGCCGCCACCATCGGCACCGGCATCGTCACCCCGGCGCTGATGGACAGCCATGTCGTGTTCGGCGCCCTGGCCGGGGCGATCCTGTGGAACATCGTCACCTGGGCGCTGGGGATCCCCTCCTCCAGCTCGCACGCCCTGATCGGCGGGCTGGCCGGGGCCGGCATCGCCAAGGGCGGCGGCGACGCCCTGGTCGCCTCCGGCTTCATCAAGGCCGGCTCGGCGATCGTGCTGTCGCCGCTGGTCGGGCTGATCCTGGCGATGCTGCTGACCCTGGCGGTGTCGTGGGCCTGCCGCCGCTCGACCCCGTTCGCGGTCGATCGCCGCTTCCGCGTCCTTCAGTTCTTCTCGGCGGCGATGTACTCGCTCGGCCATGGCGGCAACGACGCCCAGAAGACGATGGGCATCATCGCCGTGCTGCTGTTCAGCCAGGGGCTGCTCGGGTCGGAATTCCACGTCCCGGTCTGGGTGGCGGTGGTCTGTCAGCTGGCGATGGGGCTCGGCACCCTGCTGGGCGGCTGGCGGATCGTCAAGACGATGGGGTCGAAGATCACCGACCTCAAGCCGGTGCAGGGCTTCTGCGCCGAAACCGGCGGGGCGATCACCCTGTTCACCGCCACCTGGGCCGGGGTGCCGGTCTCGACCACCCACACCATCACCGGCGCCATCGTCGGCGTCGGCGCCGCCCGCAAGCTGTCGGCGGTGCGCTGGAACATCGCCGCCAACATCGTGGTGGCCTGGGTGATCACCATCCCCGCCGCCGCCAGTGTCGGCGCCGGGGCGTGGTGGCTGTCGCGCTTCCTCTGGTAGCCAGGACGCGGGCCCTGCCCGCACCCGCCAGGGGCCGCAAGGCCCCTGGACCCCGGGCCTTTTAAACCTCTTCGGGGGCGGAAGAAGAGGTGTCGTGCTTGACCCGGTCGTCGGGCAGCGCCTTGCCGGAAACGCGGAAATAGGTCATCTCGGCGATGTTGGTGGCGTGATCGCCGATCCGCTCCAGATTCTTGGCGATGAACAGCAGGTGGCTGCACGAGGTGATGTTGCGCGGATCCTCGATCATGTAGGTCAGGATCTCGCGGAACAGCGCCGAATGAATCTCGTCGAGGTCACGGTCGCGCTCGCGCACCGCGACGGCACGGGCGGAATCCGAGGTCAGATAGGCGTCGAGCACGTCCTTGACCATCGCCAGCGCCTCGCGCCCGAGCCGGCCGACCGAGCGCACCTGCGCCACCGCCGGGGCCTGGTTCAATACCAGCGAACGCTTGGCGACGTTGGCGGCCAGATCGCCGATCCGCTCGATCTCGCCGCCGATCTTCAGCGCGGTGACCGCCGTGCGCAGATCGTCGGCCAGCGGGCCGCGCAGGGCGAGGACGCGGATCGCCTGCTCGTTGATGAAGGCATCGATCTCGTCGATGCGGGAATCCTCGCCCACCACCCGGCTGGCCTGTTCGCTGTCGCGGGTCTCGAGCGCCTCGATCGCGGCGGCGAGCTGGGCCTCGGCGAGGCCGCCCATCCGCGCCACCGCGTCGGTCAGTTTGCCCAGTTCGACGTCGAAGGATTTGACGATGTGCTGCTCGCCGATGCTCATACCTGTGTCGCCCCTCAGCCGAACCGGCCGGTGATGTAGCCCTGGGTCAGTTCGTGGACCGGCGCGGTGAACAGCTGCTCGGTCGCCCCCACCTCGACGATGGTGCCGAGATGGAAGAAGGCGGTGACCTGGGACACCCGCGCCGCCTGTTGCATGGAATGGGTCACGATGACGATCGTGAAGCGATCGCGCAAGGAATCGATCAACTCCTCGACCTTGGCGGTGGCGATCGGGTCGAGCGCCGAACAGGGCTCGTCCATCAGGATCACCTCGGGACCGACCGCGATGGCGCGGGCGATGCACAGACGCTGCTGCTGGCCGCCCGACAGCCCGGTGCCCTTGGCGTCGAGCCGGTCCTTGACCTCGGCCCACAGCCCGGCCTGTTCCAGGCTCGATTGCACCAGCGCGTCCATCTCCTCGCCCTCGGCCACCCGGCGCATCAGGCGCGGGCCGAAGGCGACATTGTCGTAGATCGACTTGGGGAAGGGATTGGGCTTCTGGAACACCATCCCGACCCGCGAACGCAGCAGCACCGGATCGATCGCCCCCGGGCCGTAGAGCGGTTCGCCGTCGAGCGTCACCTCGCCCTCGACCCGGGCGCCGACGATGGTGTCGTTCATCCGGTTGAGGCAGCGCAGGAAGGTCGATTTGCCGCAGCCGGAGGGACCGATCAGCGCGGTGACCCGGCCGGCGGGGATGTCGAGATCAACGGTCTTGAGGGCGAGTTTTCCGTCATAGCGCACGGCCAGGCGACGGGCGGTCATCTTGGAGGCGGGGGCCCCTGGATCGGGCATACGGGAGTCCTTCTGGTCCGCGCGGAAACGATGGTAGCGCCGGTTATAGCGGGCGGCGACCCGGACGCAATTCGAAAAAGGTGAAGGATTCGTGGCAAAATGAGCGGAGGATCACCCCCGCCCCGCCTTGCCTTGGGCGCGGCCACGCCCCATTATGACCGACACGATGACATCCGCCCAGTCGCGCCCGCGCCGGCGCACCGCCCCTGCCACCACCGAGCCGCCGCCCGAAACCCGTCGGTGCGACCATCCCGGCTGCGACCAGTCGGCCGATTACCGTGCTCCGCGCTCCCGTGACAATCTGACAGACTATTACTGGTTCTGTCTCGACCATGTTCGCGCCTATAATTCGGCCTGGAATTATTATGCCGGAATGGGGCCGGACGAGATCGAGGCCGAGCTGCGCCGGGATTCGACCTGGCAGCGCCCGACCTGGCCGCTGGGGCGGCAGGGCACCGGCCGCCGCTTCGCCTTCGCCTTCGCCGACCCGTTCGAGCTGTTCGGCGACGAAGAGAGCGAGGCCGCCCGTCCGGCCGCGCCGCCCAGCCCGGAGGAAGAGGCGATGGGCGTGCTGGCGCTGACCCCGCCCTTGACCCAGGACCGGCTCAAGGCGCGCTACAAGGAACTGGTCAAGCGCCACCACCCCGACGCCAATGGCGGCGACAAGGAGGCGGAGGAGCGCTTCAAGCGGATCAACCAAGCCTACAACACCCTCAAATCCAGCCTGGACATTCCTTGACGGCCGCGCCGCCGGCCCGGGCCGTTTCCCCTCGAGGACATCGCATGACTGCCAAAGCCCAGACCCCGTTCGCCTCGGACCACCCGATGGCCGAGCCCGACATCGAGATTTCCGCCCGCGAGGTGTTCGGCCTCGATTGCGACATGACGGTGCCCGCCTTCAGCCTGGGCAGCGAGCACGTGCCCGATCTCGATCCGACCTACCGCTTCGACCCCGACACCACCCGCGCCATTCTGGCCGGCTTCGCCTATAACCGGCGGGTGATGATCCAGGGCTATCACGGCACCGGCAAATCGACCCATATCGAGCAGGTGGCGGCCCGGCTCAACTGGCCCTGCATCCGCATCAACCTCGACAGCCACGTCAGCCGGATCGACCTGATCGGCAAGGACGCGATCGTGCTGAAGGACGGCCAGCAGATCACCGAGTTCCGCGAGGGGATCCTGCCCTGGGCGTTGCAGCATCCCTGCGCCCTGGTGTTCGACGAATACGACGCCGGCCGGCCCGACGTGATGTTCGTGATCCAGCGGGTGCTGGAGGTCGAGGGACGGCTGACCCTGCTCGACCAGAACCGGGTGATCCGGCCGCATCCGGCCTTCCGCCTGTTCGCCACCGCCAACACCGTCGGCCTCGGCGACACCACCGGGCTCTATCACGGCACCCAGCAGATCAACCAGGGCCAGATGGACCGCTGGAACATCGTCGCCACCCTCAATTATCTCGAACACGAGGTCGAATGCGCCATCGTGGTGGCCAAGCTGCCCGAGTTCGACACTGCCGAGGGGCGCGATCTGGTGTCGAAGATGGTGATGGTGGCCGATCTCAGCCGCACCGGCTTCATGAACGGCGACATCTCGACGGTGATGAGCCCGCGCACGGTGATCACCTGGGGCGAGAACATCCGCATCTTCGGCGACAAGGCGGTGGCCTTCCGCCTGACCTTCCTCAACAAGTGCGACGAGATCGAGCGGCCGGTGCTGGCGGATTACTACCAGCGCTGCTTCGGCGAGGAGCTGGCCGAGGGTCCGGCGCGGCGGCTGGCCTGAGGCGATGGCGTTCCCCCCCCAGCGTAGCGACGGCCCCGCCCCGCGCGGCGAGGCCCCCCGCCTCGGCCCCGGCGGCGAGGAAAGCCCGGCCGAACTGATCCGCCGCGCCACCGCCGCCACCCTGCGGGCGATCGCCGGCCATGCCGGCATCGAGGTCGAATACGGCGTCGGCCAGGGCCGGGTGCGCGGCAGCGAGGTGCGCCTGCCCGCGCCGCCCCGTACCGTGCTGGCCACCGATCTGGCCCGGCTGCGCGGCACCGCCGATCAGGTGGCGCTGCGGCTGCGCTATCACGACGACGCGCTGCATCTGCGCCGCCTGCCGCGTCAGGCCGACGCCCGCCAGATCTTCGAGGCGGTCGAGCAGGCCCGGGTCGAGGCGCTCGGCACCCGGCGGATGGCCGGGGTTGCCGCCAACCTGACCGAACTGCTCGAAGCCCGCATCCAGGCCGAGGGGCTTGACCGCGTCACCCGGCGCGATCAGGTGCCGCTGGCCGAGGCGGTGGCCCTGATCGCCCGCGAACGCTTCGCCGGGCTGGCCCCGCCCGCCTCGGCCCGCGCCGCGGTCGAACTGTGGCGGGGCGAGATCGAGGCCAAGGCCGGGCCGGCGCTCGACCGCCTCGTCTCCCTGCTCGGCGATCAGGCCTCGTTCGCCCGTGGCCTCGACGACCTGCTGCGCCAGCTCGAGATCGGCGGCGAGGCCGGCGGCGACGGCGAGGAAACCGGCGAGAGCGAGGGCGGCGCCGAGCAGCCCGAGGCCGGCCCCGGCAGCGAGGAGGGCGAGGGCGGCGACAGCGGCGACGGCAGCCCGCCCGACAGCCCCGGCGACACCGAGGCCCCCGGCTCGGCCGGCGAGCCCGGCGACGACGAGGCCGGCGACCCCGGCGACGAGATGATGCTGTCCGGCGCCGGGCTCGACCAGCCGGGCGGGCCGTCGCGGCGGCGCGCCGACACCGCCACCGACCCGGGCGAGGCGCCCTACCGCGCCTACACCACCCGATTCGATCAGGTGATCGGGGCCGAGGCCTTGTGCGATTCCGACGAACTGACCCGGCTGCGCGGCCAGCTCGACCAGCATCTGTCGCGCCTGCAAGGGGTGGTGGCGCGGCTGGCCAACCGGCTGCAACGCAAGCTGATGGCGCAGCAGACCCGCTCCTGGGCGTTCGACCTGGAAGAGGGAATGCTCGACACCGGCCGGCTGGCCCGGGTGGTGGTCAACCCGACCCATTCGCTGTCGTTCAAGATCGAGAAGGAAACCGATTTCCGCGACACGGTGGTCAGCCTGCTGATCGACAATTCCGGCTCGATGCGCGGCCGGCCGATCACCGTCGCGGCGATGAGCGCCGACATCCTCGCCCGCACCCTCGAACGCTGCGGGGTCAAGGTCGAGGTGCTCGGCTTCACCACCAAGGCCTGGAAGGGCGGCGAGGCGCGCGAGGCCTGGACCAATGCCGGCAAGCCGGCCAATCCCGGCCGGCTCAACGATCTGCGCCACATCGTCTACAAGGCGGCCGACGCGCCGTGGCGGCGGGCGCGCCGCAACCTCGGGCTGATGCTGCGCGAGGGGATCCTCAAGGAGAACATCGACGGCGAGGCGCTGCTGTGGGCGCATGAGCGGCTGCTCGGCCGGCCCGAGGCCCGCCGCATCCTGATGGTGATCTCCGACGGCGCCCCGGTCGATGATTCGACCCTGTCGGCCAATCCCGGCAACACCCTCGAAAAGCATCTGCGCGAAGTGATCGCGATGATCGAGACCCGCTCGCCGGTCGAACTGGTGGCGATCGGCATCGGCCACGACGTCACCCGCTATTACCGCCGCGCCGTCACCCTGATGGATGCCGAGGAACTGGGGGGAACGATGATGATCCAGCTCGCCGACCTGTTCGACGAACGCCCCGCCGGGTCGGGCCGGCGAATCCGGTAGACAGACTAAAATCCGCGAGTGATTCTACCTCAATGGTCGTATTGCCGCGCCCTCGGATCGTCCTCGCCATCGTCGCCGTCCTGATCCTGCTGGGCGGGGTCGGGGGATTGGTGGCGCTGTCGTGGCTGGATCGCGAGGCCACCCTCGCCGAGGCCAACGACCGGCTGCGCCTGCTGTCGCGGCTGGGCGAAAGCCATGTCGAGGCGCTGCGCCGCAGCGGCCAGGAACTGGCGGCGCGGATCGGCGAGCGCTATCTCAGCCAGCCCGCCGCCGCCA
Source organism: Phaeospirillum tilakii (assembly GCF_042683125.1). Taxonomy (NCBI): domain Bacteria; kingdom Pseudomonadati; phylum Pseudomonadota; class Alphaproteobacteria; order Rhodospirillales; family Rhodospirillaceae; genus Phaeospirillum; species Phaeospirillum tilakii. Next base: position 19,457 of record NZ_JBHUIY010000020.1, on the reverse strand, counting down.
CCTTCCGCCCCTGGCTGGAGGAACAGCTCGACAACATCCCCCATGTCGAGGCGATCGAGATCCGCGCCGAGGATGGCGCGGTGCTGTTTGCCACCGACCATACCGCGCCGCTCAGCCCGGAGGAAACCGCCGACCTCCAGGCGGCGCTGGCCCAGCCGGGCCAGCCGGTGATCGGGCTGATCGGCCCCGAATCCCGCCCAGGCGAACACAGCCCGGTGCTGACCACGGCCTTCCCCGAGACACGGGGCCCCCGCCACGTGGTGGTGCGGCTGCTGATCGCGCCGGCCTATTTTTCCGAGCTGTATCACGGCCTCAACCTGCCGTCCGGGGCGGTGTTCACCGTGCTGCGCCGCGATGGCATCCTGGTGTCACGCAACCCGCCGCTGCCCAACCGGATCCGGCTGTCCCCCACCACCCCGCCATTCCAGCGTTATGCCGAGGCGCCGACCGGGCTCTATCGCGCCCCCTCGCTGATCGACGGGCTGGAACGCCTGTTCAGCTACCGCACCCTGCCCGAACTCAATCTGGTGGTCAGTGTCGGCCTGCCGGTCGATCGGGTGTTCCAGGGCTGGCGCACCCGTACCCAGAATTCGACCGCGCTGGGGGCGGTGGCGCTGCTGTTCCTGCTCGGCCTGACCGCGGTGGCCGACGAGAGCATGCGCCACGAATCCCGCCTGCTGCGCTCGATCAAGCAGAAGGCCGACGAACTCGCCGCCGCCCTGGCCGACAAGGACGTGCTGTTCCAGGAAGTGCATCACCGGGTCAAAAACAACCTCCAGGTGATTTCCAGCCTGTTGACGATGCAGTCATTGCATGTGCGCGACGAGGTGGCCCGTAACACCCTGAAGGACGCGCTCGACCGCATCCACTCGATGGGGCTGGTCCACCAGACCCTCTACGAGCGCAATCTGGCCGCCAACGTCGATCTGGCCAGCTATTTCGGCCGCCTCGCCGAGGCGCTGGCCGGCAGCTATGGCGGCGGCAAGGGCGGCGCCGGGGTGACGGTCGAGGTCGAGGTCAGCGGCAGCCTCGAACTGGAACGGGCGGTGCCGCTCGGCATGCTGACCAACGAGGCGCTGTCCAACGCGCTGAAGCACGCCTTCACCGAGGGCCGCCACGGCATGGTGCGGGTGGCGCTGCATTGTCGCGGCGGCACGTGGCGGCTGACGATCGAGGATGACGGCTGTGGCATCGCCAGCGAGCCGGGCCGGGGCATCGGCCTCGGCCTGATCCGCGCCCTGGCCCGCCAGTTGGGCGGCGCGGTGACGATCACCCCGGGCGAAGGCGGCGGCACCCGGGTCGCGGTCGAATTCCCGGCCTGAAGCGGCCGCCCCGGCCGAGCAGAATTTTTCCCTATCGGCGCCCCCGCCGCGCCTGACCCGGCCGCCCCCGCTTGCCCCCGCCGCCGCCCGGGTTCGCCCGTCCGGCACGGAACGCGACAGGACAGGCAATCTGAGCGTTCGCGGAAGCGGGAAAGCCCGGTCGTCACCCGCGACGGGTGTTTATTCCTGATGCGAAAATATACGAACTGCGAGACGATCTTCCCATGCTGAAGCATGGCGACATCTGGGCCGCCATTGATGCCCTGGCCCGCGACCACGGACTCACCGCTTCGGCGTTGGCCCGCAAGGCCGGGCTTGACCCCACCACCTTCAACAAAAGCAAGCGGATCACCCGCGAGGGCAAGGCGCGCTGGCCCTCGACCGAAAGCGTCGCCAAGGTGCTGGACGCCACCGGGGCCAGCCTGACCCGCTTTCTCGGCTATATCGAAACCAATGGCGGCGGCCCGGCCCGCCCGGTCGCCACCCTGCCGCTGCTGGGCTTCGCCCAGGCCGGCGACCAGGGGATGTTCGACGAAGCCGGCCTGCCGACCGGCGGCGGCTGGGACGAGATCCCGTTTCCCGACCTCCGCGATCCCAACGCCTACGCGCTGGAGGTCAGCGGCGATTCACTCGAACCGCTGTTCCGCGACGGCGACGTGATGGTGGTGTCGCCCTCGGCCAACGTCCGGCGCGGCGACCGGGTGGTGGTGCGCACCACCGGCGGCGAGATGCTGGTCAAGCAACTGATCCGGCTGACCGCACGGCGGGTCGAACTGGCGGCGATCAGCCCGCCCCATCCCGGCCGCGTTCTCGCCGCCGACGAGGTGTCGTGGCTGGCGCGTATCATCTGGGCCAGCCAGTAGCGGGCTGCCGCCCGCACCCGCTCGGGGAGCAAGCTCCCCGAACCCCTCCCTTTTTTCGAAAACAAAGGGGGTCCGGGGCATCGCCCCGGCGGGCCCGCGGGCGGAGCCCGCGTAATCAGGCCGGTTCAGCCGCCGCGGCGGGCGCCGGTCCCTTCCCCGAGACCTTCTTGTCCTCGGGACGGGGCGGAGCGAGGCGGGCCGGTTCGCCGTTGGCGGCCAGGGCCGGGGCCGCGACCGAGGATTTGCGGATCATCCGGCCCTCGAGGGTGGCGCCGGCCTCGATCTCCAGGCTGTCATGGACGATGTCGCCGGTGACCCGGCCGGCGCGGGCCACCACCACCGCCGAGGCGGTGATCTTGCCGATCACCTCGCCATGGATGCGGATGGTCTCGCTGGTGATCTCGCCGGTGACGCGGCCGCTTTCCCCCACCAGCAGGCGGTCGCAGCGCAGGTCGCCCTCAAGCTGGCCGTCGATCTGGATCTCGCCCTCGGCGGTGACGTTGCCGACGATGCGGACGTCGGCGGCGATCAGCGAGATCGCCGCGCCGGGCTTGCGGGACGGGGTGGCGCCGCCCTTACCAAATTTTGAGAGCATCGTCACCTGCCGCAATGAATTTAAGGGGATCGCGGGGAACGTCGGACAGCCGCACCTCGTAATGCAGGTGGGGGCCGGTGGAGCGGCCGGTGCTGCCGAGCAGGCCGATCTCGGTGGTGCGGGTGACATGCTGGCCCTCGTGCGCCAGGATGCGCGACAGATGGCCGTAGCGGGTGGTGATGCCGTTGCCGTGATCGATCTCGACCGCGAGGCCGTAGCCCTCCCACGGGCCGGCGAACAGCACCTGTCCCTCGCCGGTGGCATGGACCGGGCTGCCATAGGGGGCGACCAGATCGACCCCCTCGTGGATGCCGGTGCGGCGGTTGAGCGGATCGTTGCGGCGGCCGAACGCCGAGCTGACGTCATAGGCGCCGTCGAGCGGCTCGCCCAGCGGCAGGGTCAGCAGCGCGGCCTTGACCCCGCGCCAGCGGTCGAGCCGCTCGCGCAGGCCGGACAGCGCCGGCTCGCCCGCCAGCACGGTGGCGGCGACCGGGATGAACGGGCCGCCCTGGGCCGGGCCGGCCGGGGCGCGGCCGATGACGCGGCCGGTGTCGATGCCGAGCCGGGTCAGGGTCCGCTCGGCGTCGGCCACCCGGGCGGCGGCGGCGTCGCCGGTGCTCTGCACCGCCTGGGCATAGGCCAGCCGCAGCCGTTCGAGCGAGGTTTCCAGCCGGCGGACCTGATCGCGCACCGGGCCGGCCTCCTCCTCGCCCTCGTCGGCGGTGGCGTCGCCGCGCAGCGGCAGGACGCCGGATTCGACCGGGTGCCGCCGTTCCGGCGCCGTGCCCTTGATCAGGGCGGCATTGGATTCGGCCAGCCCGACCAGACTGGCCTGGACCAGATCGACTTCGCGGGTGATGTCGGCCACCATCTTCTGCGAGGCGGCAAGGCGCTGCTGGGCCAGCTGGGCGGCGGCCAGGGTGTCGTCGAGCCGCTGCTGGCGCCGGGCCAGTTCCTCCGGCTGGCGCACCAGCAGCAGCGTCGCCACCAGCGCCCACAGCACGCAGCCGATCCCCACCGCGCCCAGCGCCACCGCCGGGGCACGGCCGATCGCCACCTGCCGCGCCGAACCGTCGGCGGCGCGCAGCAGCAGCCAGGTCTCCGGCACGGCAACGGCAAAGGCACGACGCAGCGCCGCGAGACGCCGCCCGGCCCGGTGGACCGCCTGCAGGTTCCTCACCTTAGAACTCGCCCCTCGATACGGTTGCCAAGAGCCCCCAGATGGCAACGCCGGCAAAGCCGGCGACGGTTCCGAGTTTAGTCGGCCCGGCTGCCTCGACCTATAGGTAATAACTCCTGGAGAGGCAAGGCCTAGGTGGGCGGGCCCCTGGCCGGACGGCCGGGACCGCCCCGCCGCCCGCGATTGACGCGGCCGGGGCGGGGGGAATAAGGTTCCGAACTTTATCCGTTTGCTGGAAGTCAAGGAAAATGCCCGATCTTCGCGACCTCGCCCGTTCCGCCGCCGCCTGGCCGTTCCAGGAGGCCCGCGCCCTGCTCGACGGAAGGCTGAAGGGGGAGAAACCGGAGAAGGGCTATGTGCTGTTCGAGACCGGCTACGGCCCGTCCGGCCTGCCCCACATCGGCACCTTCGGCGAGGTGGTGCGCACCACCATGGTGCGGCGCGCCTTCGCCCTGCTCGCCCCCGAGATCCCGACCCGGCTGTTCGCCTTTTCCGACGACATGGACGGCCTGCGCAAGGTGCCCGACAACATCCCCAACCAGGAGATGGTGCGTCAGCATCTCGGCAAGCCGCTGACCAGCATTCCCGACCCGTTCGGCACCCATGAGAGCTTCGGCCACCACAACAATGCCCGGCTGCGCTCGTTCCTCGACGCCTTCGGCTTCGAATACGAATTCCAGTCGGCCACCGACTGGTACAAGTCCGGCCGCTACGATCAGGCCCTGCTCGGGGTGCTGCGCCATTACGACGAGGTGATCAACGTCGTGCTGCCGACGCTGGGCGAGGAGCGCCGCGCCACCTATTCGCCGTTCCTGCCGGTCTGTCCCAAGACCGGGGTGGTGTTGCAGGTGCCGGTGGTCGAGACCCGGCCCGACGACGGCACCCTGATCTATCGCGACCTCGACGGCAAACTGGTCGAGACCCCGGTCACCGGCGGCGCCTGCAAGCTGCAATGGAAGGCCGACTGGGGGATGCGCTGGGTCGCCCTCGGGGTCGATTACGAGATGAGCGGCAAGGACCTGATCCCCTCGGTCGAGCTGTCGAGCCGGATCGCCCGCATCCTCGGCGGCAGCGCGCCGCAGACCCTGACCTACGAGCTGTTCCTCGACGACAAGGGCCAGAAGATCTCCAAGTCGAAGGGCAACGGCCTCGCGGTCGAGGACTGGCTGAAATACGCCCCGCCGGAAAGCCTCGCCCTGTTCATGTACCAGAAGCCGAAGGCGGCCAAGCGGCTCTATTTTGACGTGATCCCGCGCGCGGTCGACGATTACCTGACCTTCCTCGGCAAGTTCGCCGCCGAGGCGCCGGAAAAGCGGCTGGAGAACCCGGTGTGGCACATCCATGGCGGCCAGCCGCCGGCCGAGGACGCCCACCTGACCTTCGGCATCCTGCTCAACCTCGCCACGGTGTGCCATGCCGAGGATCCGGCGGTGCTGTGGGGCTTCATCCGCCGCTACGCCCCCGGCGCCGCGCCGGACACCGCGCCGATCCTCAACGCCCTGGTCGATCACGCGATCGCCTATTACCGCGATTTCGTCAAGCCGACCCTGCGTTCGCGCCTCGCCACCCCGGACGAGCGCGAGGCGTTCCTCGCCCTGCGCGACGGGCTGGCGGCGCTGCCGGCCGACAGCTCGGCCGAGGATCTCCAGGCCCTGGTCTACGAGATCGGCAAGCGCCCCTGCTTCCCGGAGTTGAAGGCGTGGTTCAAGGCCTGCTACGAAGTATTGCTGGGCGCCGAGCAGGGACCGCGCCTCGGCAGCTTCATCCGGCTGTACGGCATCGCCGAAACCATCGCCCTGCTCGACAAGGCGATCAAGGGCGAGGCGATCTGACAGCGGAGCGGCCGCCGTCTCCGCATAAGGGTTGGCGATGAGCAAAGAGGACGAGGCACAGAAACGGGCGGAACGGCTGAAGCGCGCGCGCGCGCTGGCCGCCCGCGGCGGTGCGTCCGGCCCGACCGGCCCGTCCTCGGGGCCGTCGGTGCCCGCCCCGCCGGCCCCGCCGGCATCGCCCCCCGCCCCGGCGGTGCCGGGCGCGCCACCCAAGCCCGAGCCGGGGGTGTGGGGCGACGCCCCGGCCCGGCCGGGCGCCAACGCCCTGGTCGAATCCGCCCAGGCCTCCTCGTCGCTGACCGCCGCCTCGGCCGACGCCACCCGCTCGCTGCGGGCCAGCCTGCTCGACATGATCACCGGGCTGCTCAAGCCGCGTTCGGCCCCGTCCCTGCCGGTGCCGGTGGTGCTGCCCCCGCCCGAGCCGCCGCTGCTGACCGTCCTGCTCGCCGCGCTCGACGGCGACAGCGACGGCACCGCCGCCACCCAATTGTTCCAGGTCCTGACCGCCCGGCCCCAGTTCAAGGTCAAGCCGCTGGCCAAGCTGTTCCAGTTGCCCGGCTTCGACGACCCGACCCTGGTGACCACGGTGGCGATGAACACCCGCCACACCGTGGTCGAGGCCGAGGGCGACCTGCTGCTGTGGGGCGAGCTGACCGCCGACGGCTATGCCCTGCGCCTGACCACCCCCTCGGGCGAGGACGACCGTTTCGGCCCGCCGACCCGGATCGAGCTGCCGCGCGAGATCGACGACACCGCCGCCAACCTGCTGTTCGCCGCCCTGCTCGCCGCCGCCGAGCCGGGGGGGGAGTCCCGCCGCGCCGCGCTGCGCCGGCTGCTGCTGCCGGCGGCCCAGGCGATCGAGCCGCTGGCCCAGCGCCCGCCGGTGGCGCTGACCATGCCGCAGCAACGCTCGGTCCAGGTGATCTACGGCCATGTCGCCGCCACCCTGTCCACCCTGGTCGGGGCGGAACAGGCCGGGCCGTGGGCCGACCGCGCCGTCACCGCCTACCGGCAGGCGGCGCGCCGGCTGGGGCGGACCGATCCGGCGTGGGAGGGCGGGCTGCTGCACCGCGCCGTCGCCGGGGTGATCGCCGCCAAGGCCGACCGCGCCAAGGATCCGGCCCCGCTGCTGGAGGAATCGATCACCGAATGGCGCGCCGCCGCCGAGGCGATTCCGCGCGCGATGATGCCGCAGGACTGGGCCTCGATTCAGACCCGGCTCGGCGCCGCCCTGTTCCGCCTCGACCTGATGACCGGGCGGATCGAATTGCTGCGCGAGGCGTTGCAGACCCTGCAATCGACCCTTCAGGTCTACACCCGCACCGAGACCCCCAACCGCTGGGCCGACGTGATGCACACCCTGGCCCAGGTGCTGGAGGTCTATGGCGACCAGTTGCGCAGCGTCGAGGTGCTGGAACGCGCGGTCGAGGCCTGCCATCAGGTGCTGGAGATCCGCACCCGCGACCGCACCCCGCTGACCTGGGCCTCGATCCAGAACACCCTGGGCTCGACCCTGTTCCTGCTCGACCGCCATTCGAGCGAGGGCGCCGGCCACCTCGCCGAGGCCGAGGTGGCGCTGATGGGCGCGCTCGAAGTGTTCCAGCTCTACCGTGCCCGCCGCCCGGCCAAGGTGGCGGCGCGCAATCTCGACCACGTCCGCCGGCTGATCGAAAGCCGCAGGAACCGCGCCGTGGTCGAACCGCACTGGCTCCACGAACGTTCCCGCTGACGGACCCCCGATGCCCCCTCTTCCCACGCCGCGGGCGCTCGCGCTCGATCTGCTCGCCACCCTGCTCGACCGGGGGCGGCTGCTCGACGAATTGCTCGACGACCGCCGCCTCGCCCGCCTCGACGAGCGCGACCGCGCCTTCGTCCGCCTGCTGCTCGCCACCACCCTGCGCCGGCTCGGCCAGATCGACGCCCTGATCGAGGCCTGCCTCGACCGGCCGCTGGGGCCGCGCGCGGCCCGGGTCAGCCACGCCCTGCGCCTCGGCGTCTGCCAGTTGCTGTTCCTCGACCTCGCCCCGCACGCGGCGATCTCGACCACGGTCGATCTGGTCAAGCACACCCCGCATGCCGGCTTCGCCGGCCTGATCAACGCGGTGCTGCGCCGGCTGGCCCGCGACGGCGCGGCGATGGTCGCCGTCCAGGACGCGGCGATGCTCAACACCCCCGACTGGCTGTGGCGGTCGTGGTGCGCCGCCTATGGCGAGGACACCACCCGCGCCATCGCCGCCGCCCACCTGAGCGAGGCGCCGCTCGATCTCTCGGTCGCCGCCGATCCGGCCGACTGGGCCGAGCGGCTGGAGGCGGAGATCCTGCCCACCGGCAGCCTGCGCCGCCCCGCCGGCGGCGCGGTGTCGCGTCTGCCCGGCTTCGACTCGGGGGCGTGGTGGGTGCAGGACGCCGCCGCCGCCCTGCCCGCCCGCCTGCTCGGCACGGTGCGCGGCCGGCGGGTGGCCGACCTGTGCGCCGCTCCCGGCGGCAAGGCGCTGCAACTGGCCGCCGCCGGGGCCGAGGTGACGGCGGTCGATCGTTCCGCCGCCCGGCTGGAGCGGCTGGCGGCCAACCTCGCCCGGCTCGGCCTGACCGCGCGGGTGGTCGCCGCCGACGCCGCCGCCTGGACCCCGGGCGAAAGCTTCGACGCGGTGCTGCTCGACGCCCCCTGCTCGGCCACCGGCACCCTGCGCCGCCATCCCGACGTCGCCCGCCACAAGAGCCCGGGCGACGTCACCGCCCTGGCCGCCACCCAGGCCCGCCTGCTCGACGCGGCGGCCGGGCTGCTCGCCCCCGGCGGGCTGCTGGTCTATTGCGTCTGTTCGATGCAGCCGGAGGAAGGGCCGGAGCAGATCGAGCGGCTGCTCGCCGCCGGCGCCCCGTTCGAGCGGGTGCCGATCCATCCGGACGAGGTCGGCGGTCTGGCCGAGCTGATCACCCCGGCCGGCGACCTGCGCACCCTGCCGATCCACCTGGGCGCACAAGGCGGCATGGACGCCTTCTTCGCCGCCCGGCTGCGGAGGGGGTGAGATGAGCGAGCGACGCTTCGTGCTGATCGACCGCGACGGCACCCTCAATGTCGAGAAGCATTACCTGTCCGACCCGGACCAGCTCGAGCTGTATCCCGGCGCGGCGGCGGCGGTGCGCCGGCTCAACCGGCTCGGCCTCGGGGTGGTGGTGGTGACCAACCAGTCGGGCATCGCGCGCGGCTATTTCGACCTCGCCCGCCTCGACCAGATTCACCGCCGGCTGATCGAATTGCTGGCGGCCGAGGACGCCCGCCTCGACGGGATCTATCTCTGCCCGCACGGCCCCGACGAGGATTGCGCCTGCCGCAAGCCGCGCCCGGGCATGGTCGAACAGGCGGTGGCCGAGCATGGCTTCGACCCCGCCCGCGCCTTCGTGGTCGGCGACAAGGAGGTCGATGTCGAACTCGGCCACGGCGTCGGCGCGGTCGGGATCCTGGTCCGCACCGGTCACGGCCCGGACTGGGTCGCAGGCTCGCGCGCCGATTTCATCGTCGATGACCTCGCCGCCGCCGCCGAACTGATCGAGCGTCTGATCGCCTCGGAAACCGCCTGATTTGGCGGGCTGCCGCCCGCACCCGCTCGGGGAGCAAAGCTCCCCGAACCTCTCATTCTTTTATCGATGAATCAAAAGGGGGTCCGGGGCATCGCCCCGGCCGGGCCCACGGGCGGGAGCCCATGCAACCGCGCGCGATCGGCGCCGGGCGGGGGCCCGGGTTACCAGCGCATCTGGCCGCCGATCGGCTTAGACTTCAGCGCGCCGCGCCGGGTGATCAGCACCCAATCATTGAACTGCATGTAGCGCGGGGCGAGGAACTGGTAGATGTCGCGGATGCGATTGGTGTTCTCGTCGGAGCGGGCGACGAACACCGTCTTCCAGATCTGGATGAAATCCTCCCACGGCAGCAGGCGGCAGTGCAGCGCGTCGCGCACCTGGCGGATATAGCCGATCTGGTTGTCGATGTTTTTCAGCATCGCCAGGATTTCGCCGGTCTGGGCGTCGATCTGGTCGAAATAATCCTGGAACAGCTTGAGGGCGCGCTGGGACAGGCGAGCGACCTGATCGGCGGTCTCGATCATCGAGCGATCGGCGCCGTAGATCCGCCGCAGCCCCTGCAACTTCTCGTCGATCTTCTTGACCTCGCTGAAGGTGTCGCGCAGCGCCTCGATATAGGCCAGTTCACAGGCCAGGGTCTCGATGTACTGCACCACCTCGTCGCGGCGCTCGCGGCCGAGGCCGAGTTCCTCCGCCGCCTCGGTGAAGGCGAGCTGGACGTTCTTCTTGACCTGGGGGTCGTCGGCGATCTGGGCCAGCTCGGTGACGTTGCTGATCACGTTCTCGTTGCCGGTCAGCCAGGTCACCAGCTGCATGGTCAGGCGCTGGTAGGCGATGCGGCGATGACGGTCCTGCGGCTCCCACGAGGCCTGCCGCGAGGTCACTTCCTTCGGCAGGCGGTCGCCCGGACGCAGGCCGCGCACGAACATCAGCCCCTCCGCCACCCGGTCGAGCATGCGGAAGTCGGGGTTCTCCTCCGTCAGGGAGAATTCCCGCTTGAGCCCGTCGAACGACAGCACCGCCTCGTTGTTGGCCAGCTTCAGCACCGCCACCGCCTCACCGGCCTCGGTCAGGCGGAAGTACAGATCCTCGAACGAAGTGAAGAACTTATGCTCGAAGCCGATCAGATCGTCGCCGGTGCTGACGTCAGCACCGCCTGCGCTCACGCCGCCGTTGATCATTTCCGCCGTCATGGAACCCCACCCGCCATGCCACATAAGCCGAAAGTTGCTCACCATAGTATGGCCCTGGCAATGCCCGGCCACAAGTGGCGGGGGTAACAGTTTGCCTCCGGTTTCTTGGTTCTTTCGCATAAGCCGCTCAACCCGAAGGCATCAGCCGGCCTCCGCATCGCGGGTGGGGCCGAATCCGCCACAACTTTTGCACATCCATCCCTCGCAAGCCTTGACTGACCGCGCCGATCACCCTACCCTGCCGTTTCGTGTGACCGGCGGATCCCCCGCCCGCGAACGACCGTGGCCAAACGACTTTTCATCAAGACCTTCGGCTGCCAGATGAACGTCTACGACTCCGCCCGCATGGCGGACGTCCTGGCGCCGTTCGGCTTTGAGCGCGACGAACGGCCCGACGACGCCGATCTGGTGATCCTCAACACCTGCCACATCCGCGAAAAGGCGGCGGAGAAGGTGTTCTCCGAGCTGGGCCGCCTGCGCCGGCTGAAGCAGGCCCGCGCCCAGCGCGGCGAGCGGATGCTGCTGGCGGTGGCCGGCTGCGTCGCCCAGGCCGAGGGCGAGGCGGTGCTGCGCCGCGCCCCGTTCGTCGATATCGTGCTGGGGCCGCAGACCTATCACCGCCTGCCCGAGATGGTCGAACGGGTCAGCCGGGGCGGCCGCGCCGTGCTCGACACCGAATTCCCCGACGAGCCGAAATTCGATTTCCTGCCCGAGGCCCGCGCCGAGGGCAGCAACGCCTTCCTGGCGATCCAGGAAGGCTGCGACCGCTTCTGCTCCTATTGCGTCGTGCCCTACACCCGTGGCGCCGAATATTGCCGCCCGGCCGAGGCGGTGCTGGCCGAGGCCCGCGCCCTGGCCACCCAGGGGGTGCGCGAGCTCACCCTGCTCGGCCAGAACGTCAACGCCTGGCAGGCCGGCCCGGAATGGGATCTGGCCGCGCTGCTGACCGCGCTGGCGGCGATCGACGGGATCGAGCGGCTGCGCTACGTCACCTCGCATCCACGCGATTTGGGCGAGTCGCTGATCGCCGCCCACCGCGACCTGCCCGAGCTGATGCCGTTCCTGCATCTGCCGGTGCAGTCGGGCTCGGACCGGATCCTGCGGGCGATGAACCGGGGCCACGACCGCGACGAGTACCGCCGCCTCGCCGACCGGCTGCGCGCGGCGCGGCCCGACCTCGCTTTGTCGTCCGACTTCATCGTCGGCTTCCCCGGCGAGACCGACCGCGATTTCCAGGACACCCTCGACCTCGTCGCCGAGATCGGCTTCGTCCAGACCTATTCGTTCAAGTACAGCCCGCGCCCGGGCACCCCGGCCGCCGCCTTGCCCGACCAGTTGCCCGACGCGGTCAAGGAGGCCCGGCTGGCCGAACTCCAGGCCCTGCTGCACCGCCAGACCGAGGCGTTCAACCAGGCCTGCGTCGGCCGCGAGATGGCGGTGCTGCTCGACCGCCCCGGCAAATACGCCGACCAGCTGCTCGGCCGCAGCCCCTACATGCAGCCGGTCCATGTCCGCGCCCCCGGCCGGCGGATCGGCGAGGTGGTGCGCCTGCGCATCGCCGCCGTCCATCCCAACAGCCTGGAAGCGATCCCGGCGTGAGCGAGCCGCCCCCGGACACCCCCCCGGACTCCATCACGCTGGTCCGCGCGTTCCCCGACAACGCGCTGGCCCGGCTGCTGTTCGGCCCGCATAACGGCCATCTCGACCGGATCGAGGCGCGGATGGGGGTGACCCTGGCCGCGCTCGGCAACACCGTCACCGTCACCGGCGGGCCGGAGGCGGCGGCCGACGCCGCCGAAGTGCTCGACCGCCTTTACGACCTCGCCGGCCGCCAGGGCCATGTCGAGAGCGCCGACGTCGACAGCGCGGTGCGGATGATCGGCGCCGACCCGGAGGGCGCGGCGATGGTGATCCGCACCCGCAAGCGGCCGATCGCCCCCCGCACCCCCAATCAGGCCCGCTACATCCAGGCGCTCGATCAGGTGCCGCTGACCTTCGGCCTCGGCCCGGCCGGCACCGGCAAGACCTACCTCGCGGTGGCCAAGGCGGTGGCGATGATGAGCGCGGGCGAGGTCGACCGCATCATCCTGTCGCGCCCGGCGGTCGAGGCGGGCGAGCGGCTCGGCTTCCTGCCCGGCGACCTCAAGGACAAGGTCGATCCCTATCTGCGCCCGCTCTACGACGCGCTCTACGACATGCTGCCGGGCGATCTGGTCGCCAAGAAGCTGGCCTCGGGCGAGATCGAGGTGGCGCCGCTGGCCTTCATGCGCGGCCGCACCCTGGCCAATTCCTTCGTCATCCTCGACGAGGCGCAGAACACCACCCCGATGCAGATGAAGATGTTCCTGACCCGGATGGGCGAACATTCCCGCATGGCGGTGACCGGCGATCCCAGCCAGACCGACCTGCCCCGGGGGGTGCCCTCCGGCCTGACCGACGCGCTGCGGGTGCTGGACGGGCTCGAGGGGGTGCGCTTCATCCATTTCACCGCCCGCGACGTGGTTCGCCACGATCTGGTGACCCGCATCGTCCGCGCCTATGACCGCGCCGGACCGACCGACAAGGATGCCATCGACCGATGACCGACTCCCTGTACGACATCGCCGTCAGCCTTGAATGCCCGGCCTGGGCCGAGGCCCTGCCCGACGTCGCCGAGCGGGTGGAGCGGCTGGCCCGCCTCGCCCTCGATTCCTGTCCCGAGGACCGGCCGGACGGCGCGCTCGAACTGTCGCTGGTGCTGGCCGACGACGACACCGTGCGCGCCCTCAACCGCGACTGGCGCGGCAAGGACGCCCCGACCAACGTGCTGTCCTTCGCCGCGCTCGACGACGACGAGGCGCCGGTGGTCGAAGGCGCCCCGCTGCTGCTGGGCGACGTGATCCTGGCCTGGGAAACCGTGGCGGCCGAGGCCGCCGACCAGGGCAAGGCGCTGGCCGACCACCTCGCCCATCTGGTGATCCACGGCGTGCTGCATCTGATCGGCTTCGACCATCAGGAGGAAGAGGAGGCGGCGGAGATGGAAGCGCTGGAAACCCGTCTGCTGGCGACGCTCGGCATCGCCGATCCCTATCGCGACGAGGACCAGGGGCGATGACCGACCCCGGGGGCAGTCCCACCGCGCGCGACTCCGCACCCCGGGAGCCGCGCCTGCGGTCGTTGCTGACCAGAATCGGGGTCAAACGCCGCCCACGGGGCGGCGAAACCGTGCGCGAGGCGCTGGAGGAACTGATCGAGGACCGCGAGGTCGCGGAAAACCCGATCGACGCCCACGAACGCCAGTTGCTGGGCAACATCCTCCATCTGCGCGGCGTCACCGCCGCCGACGTCAAGGTGCCGCGCGCCGACATCGTCGCGGTCGAGGCCCAGACCAGCCAGGAAGATCTGATCCGGCTGTTCATCGCCTGCGGCCATTCCCGCCTGCCGGTCTATCGCCGCACCCTCGACGACGTGATCGGGATGATCCACATCAAGGATCTGGTCGAGGTGCTGGGCCAGGGCAAGCCGTTCAACCTGTCGCGCCTGCTGCGGCGGGTCCAGTTCGTCGCCCCCAGCATGCGCGCCACCGACCTGCTGCTGGAGATGCGGCTGCGCCGCACCCACCTCGCCCTGGTGGTGGATGAATATGGCGGCATCGACGGGCTGATCACCATCGAGGATCTGGTCGAACAGATCGTCGGCGAGATCGACGACGAGCACGACCCGGTCGAGGAACCCGACATCGTCGAACTGCCCGACGGCACCCTCGACGCCGACGCCCGCACCCCGATCGACGCGTTCGAGGCGCGGGCCGGCGAGGTGCTGACCGACGAGGAGCGCGAGGAGGTCGAGACCCTGGGCGGGCTGGTGTCGTTCGTCGCCGGACGGATGCCCGGGCGCGGCGAACTGATCACCCATTCGGCCGGACTGGAATTCGAGGTGGTCGACGCCGACCCGCGCCGGATCAAGCGGGTGCGGGTGCGGCGGATCGCCCCGCCGCCGCCAGCCCAGGATTGAGATCGCGGCGGACGGCCCCGCCGCCCGCCGCCCCTTCCCCCCTCCCCTGCGCCGAGACCGCCCGATGAGACACCCTGCGTCAAGCAGCGAGAGACTGGCCGCCCGTCCGTTTTCCCTCGCCCAGGCCGCCGCCGCCCGCCTTGCCGCCCTGACCGGCTGGCGCCGCCGGCTCGCCCTGGTCGGGTTCGGCCTGTTCGGGGCCCTGGCCCTGCCGCCCTGGTCGCTGCTGCCGGCGCTGCCGGTGGCGCTGACCGCGCTGGTGTGGCTGTGGGACGCCGCCCCCACCCGCCGCGCCGCCTTCGCCGCCGGCTGGTGGTGGGGCTGGGGCTGGTTCATCCTCGGCCTCTACTGGATCTCGCACGCGCTGCTGACCGACCCGCTGCGGTTCGGCTGGATGATCCCGTTCGCGGTGTTCGGCCTGTCGGCGCTGATGGCGGTGTTCTATGGCCTCGCCACCCTGCTGGCCCATCTGCTCGGGGCGCGCGGCCTCGGCCGGGTGGCGGTGCTGGCGGCGGCCTGGACCCTGGCCGAGTGGCTGCGCTCGTGGGCGCTGACCGGCTTTCCCTGGAACGCGCTCGGCTCCGTGTGGGAAGCCAGCCTGCCGGTGCTGCAATCCGGCGCGGTGGCCGGGCTGTGGGGGCTGTGCCTGCTGACCGCCCTGGCCGGGATGGCCCCGGCGCTGCTGGCCGGCCCGGCCACGCCCCGGCGGGCCGTGGTGGCGCTGGCGCTGGCGCTCGGCCTGCCGCTCGGGGCCTGGACCGCCGGCAGCCTGCGGCTGGCGGCCCAGCCGACGGTCGAGACCGGGATCAAGCTGCGGCTGGTCCAGCCGCGCATCGCCCAGGGCACCAAATGGGTCGAGGGGCTGCGCGAGCGCCATCTGCTTGAGGCGGTGACGCTGTCGCGCCAGCCCGGGGCCGATCAGGTCAAGGCGGTGATCTGGCCCGAGGCGGCGGCGCCGTTCTACCTCAATCTCGACGGCCCGCACCGCGCCTGGGCCGGGATGGCCGCGCCGCCCGGCGGGGTGCTGCTGACCGGGGCGCTGCGCCTGCCCGATCCGGATGCGGCCTCGCCCCACCTCGCCAACAGCCTCTACGCCCTCGACGGCATCGGCGAGATGCTGGCGGTCTACGACAAGGCCCATCTGGTGCCGTTCGGCGAATATGTCCCGCTGCGCCGGATCCTGCCGATCGCCAAGATCACCCATGGCGCGATCGACTTCACCCCCGGCCCCGGGCCGCGCACCCTGACCCTGCCGGGGCTGCCGCCGCTCTCGCCGCTGATCTGCTACGAGGCCCTGTTCCCGGCCGAGATGGTCGGCGCCGACCAGCCGCGTCCCGACTGGCTGCTCAACGTCACCGACGATGGCTGGTTCGGTCTGTCGGCCGGGCCCTACCAGCATCTCGCGGCGGCGCGGCTGCGCGCGGTCGAGCAGGGGCTGCCGCTGGCCCGCGCCGCCAATACCGGCATCACCACCCTGGTCGATCCGCTCGGGCGCGAGCTGGGGCGGATCGCGCTGGGCGAACGCGGCATCCTTGATGTCGCGCTGCCGGCGCCGCTGCCGCCGACGCCCTACGCCCGCTTCGGCGACGCCCTGCCCCTGTTACTGGCATTGCTCTGCGGCGCAATCGGGCTGGCCACCCGCAAGACGTGTTGACTTCGGGGAAGGCGGCGCCCTAATCTGGGCCCACTTTCACCCTGATCGGAAGGGACCATGGCCAATCCGCCGCGTAGCGAAGCCCCCCCTGGCCAACCGCCCAAGCCGCGCCGCAAGGCCAATCGCGGCCGCACCGAGGACGGCGATCCCAATCCGATCGACATTCATGTCGGCGGACGGGTGCGGCTGCGGCGCACCCTGCTGGGGATGAGCCAGGAAAAGCTGGGCGAGGCGATCGGCCTGACCTTCCAGCAGGTGCAGAAATACGAGCGCGGCGCCAACCGCATCGGCGCCTCCCGCCTGTTCGATCTGGCCCAGGTGCTCGACGTGCCGGTGTCGTTCTTCTATGACGACCTGCCCGAGGCGCTGGCCCGTCCCCCGGTGGCGGTCGAGCTGACCGCGCGGCCGCCGGGGCTGTGCGAGGAGGCGGCCGGGTTCGAGGCCGACCTGCTCGGCCGGCGCGAGACCCAGGAACTGATCCGCGCCTATTTCGCCATTCCCGATCCAACCGTGCGCAAGCGGGTCTACGAACTGGCCAAGGCGCTGGCCGCCACCGCCGAAAGCCGCGACTGAGCCCCGGGGTAACGCCCCGGCCGCGCCAGCCCCATGCCCCGCCCCCGGCCGTGCCCCGCGCGCGGTCGGGCCGGACCCGCCAAAAATCCTCGTCCCGCTTCCCGGCGGCTGTGTTATACAGCCGGCATCGTCTCCCTTTTCCTTGATTCCACCCTCCCCGGAGGTCTCCGACCATGTCCGCATCCCTTCCCATTCGCCGCGCCCTGTTCTCGGTCTCGGACAAGACCGGACTGGTCGAGTTCGCCCGCTATCTCGCCGGCCGGGGCGTCGAGATCCTGTCGACCGGCGGCACCGCCAAGGCGCTGCGCGAGGCCGGGATCGCGGTGGTCGAGGTCGCCGACCACACCGGCTTCCCCGAGATGCTCGACGGGCGGGTCAAGACCCTCCACCCCAAGATCCATGGCGGCCTGCTCGGCATCCGTGGCAACGCCGAGCACGAGGCGGCGATGGCCGAGCACGGCATCGCCCCGATCGACCTGCTGGTGGTCAACCTCTATCCGTTCGAGCAGACGGTGGCGCGCGGCGCCGATTACGACACCTGCATCGAGAACATCGACATCGGCGGCCCGGCGCTGATCCGCGGCGCCTCGAAGAACCACGCCGCGGTGACGGTGGTGGTCGATGTCGAGGATTACGCCGTGGTCCAGGCCGAGATGGAGGCCAACAACGGCGCCACCACCTTCGAGCTGCGCCGCCGCCTCGCCGGCATCGCCTATGCCCGCACCGGCGCCTATGATTCGGCGATCTGGCGCTTCTTCTCCCAGCAGACCGGCGAGCCGTTCCCGCGCCGGGTGGTGCTGGCGGCCGACCTGCACCAGAGCCTGCGCTATGGCGAGAATCCGCACCAGAAGGCGGCGTTCTACGTCGCGCCGCAGAACCGCCGCCCCGGCGTCTCCAGCGCGCGCCAGATCCAGGGCAAGGAACTGAGCTTCAACAACATCAACGACACCAACGCCGCCTACGAGCTGGTCGCCGAGTTCGAGCGCCCGGCGGTGGCGATCATCAAGCACGCCAATCCCTGCGGCGTCGCGGTGGGCGACGACATCGCCACCGCCTATCGCGCCGCGCTGGCCAACGATCCGGTGTCGGCGTTCGGCGGCATCGTCGCGGTCAACCGCCGGCTCGACGCCGCCACCGCCGCCGAGATCACCCAGCTGTTCACCGAGGTGGTGATCGCCCCCGAGGCCGACGACGACGCCATCGCCGCCTTCGCCGCCAAGAAGAACCTGCGCCTGCTGCTGACCGGCGGCCTGCCCGACCCGGCGGCCCAGGCGATGAGCTTCCGCACCGTCGCCGGCGGCCTGCTGATCCAGACCCGCGACAATGGCGTCACCACCGAGGCCGACCTCAAGGTGGTGACCAAGCGGGCGCCGACCGCCCAGGAACTGGCCGACCTGCTGTTCGCCTTCCGCGTCTGCAAGCACGTCAAGTCGAACGCGGTGGTCTATGCCAAGAACGGCGCCACCGTCGGCATCGGCGCCGGCCAGATGAGCCGGGTCGATTCCTCGCGCATCGCCGCCTGGAAGTCGCGCGAGGCGGCCGAGGCCGCCGGCCACAGCGAGCCCGGCACGGTCGGCTCGGTGGTCGCCTCCGACGCCTTCTTCCCGTTCGCCGACGGCCTGCTCGCCGCCGCCGCCGCCGGAGCCACCGCGGTGATCCAGCCGGGCGGGTCGGTGCGCGACGCCGAGGTGATCGCCGCCGCCGACGAGGCCGGCCTCGCCATGGTGTTCACCGGCATCCGCCACTTCCGCCACTGACCGGCCCCCGGCGGGCGTGGGCCGCGTCCCACGCCCGCCGGCCGCGCGACACCCTCTTGCCTTTGCCCGCCCCGTTGTCCATCCTCGCGGAAGCGGGACAGGGACGGAAACGATGATATACCGCAGCGAGGACGGACACGGTCGCCGGGAACCCGGCGATGATCGCCTGCACGACATCCTGCGCAAGGGGTTGCAGGAAGGGCGGATCCAGTTGTTCACCGATCCGCGCATGATCGACTTCCAGGGCTCGCCGGTGCATGACCAGTGGGATCACCTGCTGCCGCTGATCGGGCTGATGACCCTGGCGCTGGCGATCCTGGTGCTGGGCGGGCTGGCGGTCGGCATCGTCGGCATGTTCCTGTTCGTGCTGGTCTATCTGGTGATCAACCGCACCTTCATCGGCTGGCGGCTGCGCACCCGCACCCAGGACTATCTCTGCCACGACATCACCCGCTTCCTCGCCCTGTGGCGGATGGGCGGCATCGCCCTGGCGATCCCCGGCGCGGGCGAGGCGCCCTGCGTCGCCCCCAAGGGTGACTGGCGCAAATTCATCCGCCGCCATTTCGGCGAAGGGGTGCCGGCCGGCGCCCGCGCCGACCTGCTGCCGCTCGAGTCCGCTCCCGACGCGGCGGAGCTGATCGCGCCGCCCCCCGCCCCCCGCCCGGCGATGCCGAGCCCGGGCACCCACTGGACCTCGGTCGCCGACCTGCCGCCGGACGATCAGGCCCGACCGTGAAACTGACCGAACCCCGTCAGCCGCGCCGGCGCCCGGTCACCGCCGAGGAAAGCCGGTTGTGGCAGACGGTGACCGGCGATGTCCGCCCCCTGCCCGGCCGGCGCCGCCCCGATCCGGCCGCCGCCGATCCCGCCCCGCCGCCGGTTCCCTCGCCACCGCCGCCGCCGGGCGAGCCGCCGC